>JAPULP010000355.1 GCA_027294815.1 Gemmatimonadota bacterium
GGCGAGCGGTGCGCCGAAGATTGCGATGACGATGCAGGTGAATGGTACGGCCAGCTTCAGCTCCTGTCCGACCCGAAGCTTTCTACCGTCCCCTCCGGAACGCTCGAGTGCGTCGATGTACCGCCCGAGTTCCGCATAGGCCATCTCTTCGGGCCGTGCCGGCTCCGCGAGGAGCGTAGCTGGTTCTTCCGAAAAGATTCTCGCGCGCAACGAATCGAATTCGAACGTCAACGCCGCCGCATCGCCGGCAAGGACGCGAAAGTGTCCTCGCTCGAGGGTCCAACGCCGGAGCGAATCCGAGTAATGGCCTCGCCGGGTTTGAACGAGGAGCGTCGGGTAATCCGGACCTGTTCCTTCACGCTCCATTTGCAGGTCCCGGATCATTTGTTGGTTCTCATCGATCGACGACACCACATACACCCAACCCTCCTCGGCGCGGTATACAAAATTGAATCTGCGCGAGCCCCGCTGCTGCTCGCGTTCACCGAGCAGCTCCATCTGCCGCCTGGTCGCTGCTGGGGCGAATTCGCCCACCCAAAGCGCCAACCCGGTGGCGACGGTTGCGGCGAACAGCAGCGGCAGGATCACGCGGTGAAAGCTGCGTCCCGACGCTTTGGCCGCGGTCAACTCGGAGTGACGACTGAACGATCCGATAGTGAAGACCGTCGCAAAGAGCACGGCGGCCGGCAGCACAATCGCCAGGTTTTCGGGAAAGCTGTACATATAACTGAGCGCAATGTCCCGGGGCGAAAGGCCCTGCATCAGGAGCTCGTTCAGCTGATCGGTGATGTTGATGACTATGATGAATAGCGGGAAGCCCACGGCGGTGAAGAAAAAGATCTTACTCCACTCCCACAGCAGATGGCGGTCGAGCAGCCCGAATCTCACGGTGTCGTCCCACGATTTGGGAGCGTGGGACGGAACAAGGTCCTCCCAGCCCGCAACGCGTACGCCAGTAAGGGGCCACCGCGAGGCGTCGTCCCACGCCGCCGAACGTGCTGCAACGCCGCGAGCCCAACAATGCTGAAGATGATGTTCGGAGCCCACATCGCCCAGCCGGCGGGAACCTTGAGTTGATTGGCCAGCGATTCGCCAGCGATGAGTCCCACGTAGTAAATGGAAAACACTCCCAGGCTCACGCCGATCACGAGGCCCACGCCGGCGCGTGGGAACAATATGGCCACAGGTATGCCCACGAGCACGAACACCAGTGACGCGGTTGCCATCGCATACTTCTTGTGCACTTCGACGAGGTAATTTGCCGCGCGTATTCGCGCGCTGCGCGCACGATCGTGCAGTGATTGCGCCGATCGAGCATTGGGTGGACTGACACCCGTAGCAAATGTGATGCGTGCCGGCCCATCAGACTGTTGGCCAGTTGTTAGGACGGTCGTCGTATCGGAAGCTTCTTCCTGCGCTTGAGCGGCCGCCGGGGCGAGCCATTCCGTAATGTTGTCCAGTGCGCGACAATACACCCCTGTTGCCGCCTCCGAACCGCTCGAGTCGACCGGCACGGGCGCCAATCCGACGAGGCCTCGCAGACTGTTGAACTCAATGGCAGCGGCGCGACGCTCGGCAAGCAACCTCTCGCGCTGGGCCGCCACAATGACCGAGTCCATCTCACACACGCTCATCTCTCGATCGCCCTTGAACTGATTTCCCTCGCTTCGACTGAAGTGGCCTCCGATTCCCGCGACGCGAATGATCTGTCGACGGAACTTCATCACCTGAAACTGGCTCGGGTCCTGTCGGCTAGTCTCGTGCATCGTCCCGTGGTGCAACGTGAGATAGAGATCACGTTGATCGGGCCCGAACCCCATGGTCCCGCTGTCGGCGTAAATGGTCCGCTTGCGTGTTTGATTGGTGAGGTCGAAGATCGTAACGTCTCGCATCAGATAGGTCGCCGGATCGATGCGGTTCGCCCGCAGGAAGAATCGGTCGCGTTGCACCTCATTGATGACCTGTTCTTCCAGCGAGAACGTGGGTTTGGTCCGGTTGATGTCCACCAGCAGGGCCCTGAGACGGTGGTTGGACCGGGGCAGCACCTGGTCGCTGAAAAGAAACGCCAGTACTGTCATAAAGAGGCCGCCCAGCACCAGGGGGCGCATAAAGCGGCCGGGTGATATGCCACCGGCCCGGAGGGCGGTCAGCTCGTTTTCTGCCCCCAGCTGACTCACCGTGTACAAAACGGCCACCAAAACCGCCATCGGCAGGGTCATCGCAACCACAAATGGGACTGAAAGTGCAAATACCTCCACAATCACCGACCACGGCAGCCCTTTCCCCACCAGGTCGGGTAGCCGCTTCGAGATCTGGTTCAGGATCATGATGCCCGTGCACGCCGACAACGCGAACGCGAGGGGTAGCAGGTGTAGCCTGATGAGGTATTTGCTGAGAATCGTCACTAGTGAAGTCGCGTAACTCTCTATATGTAAACGGTTTGGAGCTCGGGTGAAAGACCTCGAGCCGCCGCGTACTATGGGGTACCCCCGGTTCGCCTCAAAGGTGTCGTGGTCCCTGGCCGTGCTGTGCGGGGCTTTGCTGCTCCCCGGGATCGCCGAGGGCCAGATACCAGGTCGTGGGGTTCGATTCTATCTCATCACCGACACGTTACAAGTGGAGCCGCCTTCGGCGCTACGGCCCGGCGGTCTGTGGGACCGCCTCTCGACGCCCCAGCAGCTGGTCCAGCGTTCGGCTGACGGGGCTCGTGCCCTGATCGAGCGGAACCGGTTGTTCCGCAGGCGCCGCCGGCTACTGGCGGCACTCGGTCGGTCCCCGACGGTTGCCGCGGTGCCGGGTCCGGCGATACGGCCCGGGGATACGACAGCGGTCATCGCACCCGGGTTTCGGACCCTGGCGCAATACGCCGATCTGAACATCGAGTTGGACGCCCGTCTGGAGGGCCAGCTCGAGCGGCTGCGCAACCTCAACTGTGCGGCCGCCGACATCTCGAATCCCGCGTCGGGTTGTCGGGGAGGTTTTCCCACGCCGGCGCTGGACCAGCAGTTCGCGCTCCGGGCGGGTGGAGTCATGGGCGAGCGGTTGCACGTCAACGTGGACTTCGACAGCCAGCGTGAGTTTAGCGCCAACAACCGGATCAACGTGTGGTACCAGGGGCTCGAGGACGACATTATTCGCCGCGTGGAAGTCGGGAACCTCGACGTTCAACTCCCCACGTCGCGCTTCATCACAGCGACGATTCCGCAGAACTCATTCGGCATTCAGGCAGAAGCACAGATTGGCCCGCTGGAGTTCCGATCGATTCTCGCACAACAAAAGGGATCCTCCGTACGCGCGCGCCTATTCACGGTGGGTGACGAGGCAACGCAAGTAGTGAATCGGGAATCGCGTGACCTCGAATTCGAAGACAATCGATTCTTCTTTGTCGTCAAGCCCGCTCTCCTGCCCGCGTATCCGAACATCGATGTGCTGAACATCGTCCCGGAGGCTCTACCGGCGGCGCTGCAGGTCGCCCAGATCCGCGTGTACCGTTTGCGGGCACAGAACGGTCAGATCGGTATCAATCCGAGTTTGCGCGGCATCGAAGCCGTTGCCGTGCGTGACGACAGCCCGCAGCGTGTCGGTCCGCTCTTTTGGGATCTGCTGATCGAGGGCCAGGACTACTACCTCGACCTGTCGGGCACGTGGTTTGGGCTGCAAAACCGCGTCGGACTCGATGAATTTCTCGCGGTCTCGTACGTTACGCTGGCGGGCGACACGGTGGGGACGTTTCCTTCGGTTACCGGGCCGGCAGATTCGTTGTTTCTCATTCACGAACCACGCCGGGGTCCGGAAGTGCCCACGTTCCTTCACGAGATGCGAAATTTCTATCGCATCGGCGGGGGGATAGCGCGTTCCACGGTCGATCTCACCTTGACGGTCAACGGTTCCGAGCGGCCGTTGAATGGTGTCGGGACGTATCTCAGCCGGTTGGGATTGGCGACCTCGACGGACCCGAGTTTGATCGATGAGTTCAATCGCGTGTTTCCACGCGAACGGGATCCGAACGCAGGGGCGCCGTTACGGGATCTCTTTGTCGTGTTCCCACATCTGCAGCCCTTTGCCGACGATACGAGACTGGCGGTAGGGGAGCGCAACGACTCGATCTACCGGACGCCGACGTTTCTACGCAATACGGAGGGGCCCGCTCCGCGTTTTCAATTTCTCTGGGACTACCAGGCGTCCGGATCGGGCGATCGGTCGCGTCTCAGCCTTGGTGCACTGCAGATTCGCAGTGGCAGTGAGCAGATCCGGATAGGCAATCGCGACCTCGTGCGCGGGCGAGATTACGAGATTTCGTACGACTTGGGCATAGTAACATTTCTCAATCCGGACTCGTTGTTCTCCGGTGCGACACGGGTGCAAGTGCGTTTTGAGCAGAATCAATTGTTCGACATTGCACCCAGCAACGTGTTCGGATTGCAGAGCACGTACAATCTCGGTTCGCGCGGTCGGATCGACGCCATCACGTTGTTCCAGCGAGAACGCACCATCTTCACGCGCCCGACTCTTGGGTTTGAACCCCAAGCCATGTTCCTCGGTGGGCTCAGCACGGAACTTCGGTTTCGTGCTGACGGACTCACCCGCGCCCTCGATGCGCTGCCCCTGATAAACACGAACGTGCCGTCGACGTTGGAGATCAGTGGCGAGATCGCCGTCTCTCGTCCCAACCCCAACCGCACGGGCCAAGCGTATATCGAGGAATTCGAAGCGGTGCGGTCGACGAATATCAATCTCAACGAACAAAGGTTCCAACTCGGCAGCCGGCCACTATCCGGCAGAGGCGTCCCCGCAACGTATCTCGACGCACTCGGCGAGTTCAACACAAACGACGCCGTGACCTTCGTGTGGCAGAACACGATTCAGAAGGTCGACGGCGAGCCTTTTGAGGTGGGACCACAGGAAATCGATTCGAGCATCGTGTTGACCGGTGCGTCGCGCCCAATAGAGACGTTGCTCTGGATGACGTTGAAGCCCGACACGGTGGGTGGCGGTCCCGACCCGAACACCGGAGCTCCGCGTTGGATTCGCCCACCGCGGATGGGGCCGCGTTGGCGCAGCATTACGCAGCCACTGGAGCGCTCGGGATTGGGCGTGGACTTGTCGCGCGCGGAATTCCTCGAGTTCTGGGTCCTGGAGGAAACCGCTCCGGGGAGAGTCCAAGGGGCGATCCTCGTTTTTGATTTCGGGACTATCTTGGAAGACGCCGTGGCCTTCGGTCCCGATTCGTTTCGTGTAGTCGGAAGCGATACAGTTTTCTCGGGTTTCCAGCAGATTGGGATGGGTATCTTGGATTCGGAGAAGGATCCGTTTACCAATTTGTTCAACGCCGCGGTTGACGACCAAGGCATTCACGGCGACCTCCTTCCGTCGGTGTCCGACATCACGACGGGCCGTACGCTCACCAACTTCCCAATGTGCGAGCGTGTGTTTACCGGCGTCACCACTCCGGCGTTTCCGCGAGGCGACCTCTTCGCCCGTTGCACACGCAACAACGGGTTTGTCGACTCGGAAGATCTGAATGGTGACAACCGGCTCGATATCTCGCTCGGCGTCGTACAGGAGGATGTCGTGCGGCACGTGGTGCGGTTGGGCGATCCACAACTGGTGGTGCGGTCGGGGAGAGCACTCCAGCCGTCGCAGGTGGATGGTCTTGCGCGTCAGTGGAAGCTGTATCGTGTTCCTTTTCGCCAGGACACCGTGTTGATCGGCTCGCCCGACTTACGGCGCATCCGTGCGGTGCGGATCACGATGGTCGTGCCCAACCTTCCCGGTCCAGATCAGGAAGTGTCGGTGGCGTTGGCGCGATTGACGTTAGTGGGAGCGCCGTGGCTGAAGCGCGCGGCCACGCCGATCGCCGGCATCGACGGTCTACAGGGTGAGCCACACGGCGAGGTCATCGTGTCCGTCATTTCGACCGCTGATCAGGAGGATCTGGGGTACGTGTCGCCACCGGGCGTGATCGATGAGGCCGAACGTGCGGGTGCGCAGTTCCAGTTCGGATCACAGCAGATCAATGAACAGTCTCTGCGTTTGATTGTTCGCGATTTGCGACTTGGCGAAAGAGCTGAGGCATTCGTTCGGTTTACCGAAGTGGCTGACAAAAATTTTCTGCAGTACCGCAAGCTCCGGGTGTGGGCGAGGGGGCGCGGCCCCGGTTGGGAGGCCGGCGATCTGGAATTCTTCATCAAAGTTGGAAGTGACGAGGAGAACTTCTATCTGTATCGAAGTCCCGCCCGCACGATCTCTTGGGAGCCGGAGGTGGTGGTCGATCTCGATCGCTGGCTCACGCTTCGAGCGGAGGTGGAGAACGCATGGCTCAGCGGTCAACCACCGTCGGGATCCATCGAATGCAATGCCGGCGATCCAGAGGCGTTCGTTCGGTGCGACGGTCCGTACCTGATTCAGGTCAAAGATCCCGGTGTACGCCCACCCAACCTCGCGCGTGTTTTCGACGTCGCGGTCGGCATCCTTCGCTTGGGAGAATCCGTGGTCATTCCGGAAGCGGAGCTGTGGATCGACGACATCCGCTTGAGCGATGTCGTTAGCGATGTCGGACTGGCCAGCGCGGTCGAGGCGCGGCTCACCGCTGCGGACTTCGCCGAAATAGATTTCTCGTATACCAACAAGGACGACCGATTTCGGCTCATCGATCAGGCTCCGGACTACCTGGCGGATGCGCAGACCGTGATCCGTTCGACCATACGCGCTGACAAGTTGCTTCCGGAATCGTGGGGAATGAGCATTCCCTTCTCGGTGCAGTATCAGCGTTTTGAGACTGATCCTTTTTTTGTGCAGCGCAGCGACGTCCTCGCCGACGAGCTTCAGAACCTGCGGAAACCCAGAAGCTCGGCCACCTCGTACCAGCTCGCGATACGCCGCTCGCGGCGCGGGAACAGTTTCGCGGAGAGACTGTTGGTGGATCCTGTTACGATTGTCGCGTCGCGTCAGAGCGCGAGCAACGTGTCGGAATTGAGCACGGCGAGCGTCAGTAACCAGCGGGCGCAAATCGAGTACGACAACCGACCGGCGGCGAAGACGGCTCCCGCCGTACCGAGTTTCCTGGTTCGACTGGTGGACGGCTTGCCTTCTTGGTTGCGAGATAGCGAATTCGGAAGAGGGTTGAGAACATCGCGGGTGCGGTGGAATCCGTATCAGATTCGGGTTCGTTCGGAGCTTACCAACAACCTGACTGAACGCCGCACCTTCCGTGTACCGGTTTTGCTTCCGGGCGACCCGACCCAACAGCCGTTGCGCAGCGTGGTGCATACCTGGCGGAATACGGTCGGTGCCGACTTGCGTCCGTTTTCTTCGCTGGGACTGCGTGTGGACTACGGCAGCACGCGTGACATACAGGACTACGGTGACTCCACCCAGGTGGGGAGATTGTTGCAAGACGAGAGGGGAACGTTTGCCGGTCGGGATGTCGGGTTCGAGCGCGGCAGAACGGTTGCGACACGACTCACGACGACACCCGTGATCAACAGCTGGCTGCGGCCGCGGTTTAGCTTTTCCAGTAACTATGTCTTTCATCGAGACCCGAACGGCCGCGTCGGTGTCCAAGTGATGACGGACTCCGGTCTGACGTTCCGTGTTCCGGAGGCCGTGTCGAACTCGAGAGATCGGCTCATGGGAGCAACCGTCGATTTCCGACGATTGGTCGAAAGCGTGATTGGTTCGTCGAGTGATGCGGCCCGTGTGGTGAGTGGGTTGGTGCCGGCTGACGTATCATTTCGTACGGCAAGAAGCTCGACCTTCGATCGCATCCCGTTTGAGCCCACGTTCCGTTACCAACTCGGGTTCGGCGGGACCGATGAGTTTCGCGAGCAGGATGGCGTCCTCGCGACGTCTGCGGTCGAATCCAGCGAGTGGACCTTCGCGGGGGGGTCGAGACTCCCTCTCGGATTCGACGTTCGTGTGGACTATCGCGAAACGCGGGCCAAGACGTGGGCCAAGCGCGGCGACTCGCAGGCGGAGATCGAACAGCGATTCCGACAGTGGCCCTCCGGGTCGGTGTCGTGGGTGTATACGCCACCAGCGGGATTGCGGAATTTGTTGTCCAGCGTCACGGCCCGAGCCCGCTACCAACGTACCGATGCCTCTAGCTTCCAACCCGGGGCATTGGGCGTGCCCGGACAGGGAACTCAAGATGGTGCGAGCAGTACCACCGGAGTGTTTACCGAAGCCACTTCTTCGAACTTCACACCCACGGTTACGTTGACCTGGGCGGCCGGTTGGGTGAGTCGGGTGGAATACACCCGCTTTCAGAGCGATGTTACAACGTCTGGCAACCTCACCGTGAACGACGTGCAACGAATGGGAGCCAGTTTAAATTTTTCGTTCCGCGCGCCGCGGTGGCTCGTTCGGCTGCCCAGCGAAATGCGGGCGGCACTCACGGGCAGCATGACAAATGACGATGTTTGTCTGCGGCGGAGAGCAAGCACGGAATGTGTTCCCGTGTCCGAGAGTCGCCGCCAGCAGGTGGATCTTCGCCTGGACACAGCGTTTCCCCCGAGCCTGCGAGGAGGAGCGAGCGTGTCCTACGTATTGACTGAAGCGTTACATACATCCAGCAAGTTCTCGCAGTTGATGCTCACGATATTCTTGGATATCCACTTCTTGGCGAGTCAGGTGCGATGATGAGAACACCCTCCGCCACCATCACGATCGGCCTGCTCTTCGGTTGCAGCAGCGGTGGCGAGGCGGCACTGCAGTTCGACGGCGCGATGGCGCTGTCGTATGTCGAAGCGCAGATGAACTTCGGGAATCGTATCCCCAACACCGAAGCCCATCGACGCACCGGTGACTGGATACTCGCGCATCTGCGGTCCCGCGCCGACTCGGTCGTCATCCAGGAATTCGACCATGTGACGGCAGACGGAGACACCCTCCATCTGCGGAATTTCATCGGCAAGTTCCGGCCCGACGTCGCCGAGCGCATTCTGTTCGTCGCGCATTGGGATACCAGACCCATCGCCGAGAACGACACGAATCTGGGTCGGCGGAGGCTGCCCACGCCGGGCGCCAACGACGGCGCCTCGGGCGTCGCGGTCCTCTTGGGGGTGGCCGACGACCTGCAGCGAGAACCGCCGGCGTTCGGCGTCGACCTGTTGTTCGTCGACGGCGAAGACTACGGAGATTTCGGCGCCGACAGAGACGTGCTGTTGGGGTCGCGCTTTTTTGCCGATAACCTGCCGGAAGGCTACGAGCCACTCTTTGCCGTGGTGTTCGACATGGTTGGCGATATCAACCTGAGAGTGTCTCAGGAGGGATACTCCAGAGATGCAGCGCCCGAGGTCGTCGACCGGGTCTGGCGCACCGCCCGCGATGCGGGCTTTGGCAACGTTTTTCGTTCCGTGCTTGGCACAGCGATCACCGACGACCACATCCCGCTTCAGCAGGCCGGCATCCGTGCGATCGATGTCATCGGCTGGCCTTACGACCATCATCACACCACAGACGATACCCTCGACATGGTGCGCGCTCGCTCCCTCGCCATCGTCGGCACCTTGGCATTGGCGAGGGAGCGA
>JAPULP010000356.1 GCA_027294815.1 Gemmatimonadota bacterium
CTCGTCGTGGTTGGTACCGCAGCGGGAATACTCGCGGGATGGGCAGGCGGCATCGTGGACGCAGTCGTCATGCGAATAGTTGACGCCGGGATCGCCATCCCGCGCATTCTCTTGCTGCTGGTGATCGCGGCGCTCTGGGGCAATCTCAACTTCTTCGCCTTGGCGAGTCTGCTCGGCCTGACCGGCTGGTTTGGCCTGAGCCGCATCGTCCGAGCGGAAGTCCTGAGTCTCAAGCAACGGCCATTCCTCCATGCGGCCCGAGCGCTTGGCATCTCACGCCGGCGCATGGTGACTCACCATCTCCTCCCCAACCTGGCGGCGCCGATAACCGTCACCGCAGCACTTGGAGTCGGCAACATCGTGCTGACCGAAGCCAGTCTCTCGTATCTCGGCGTCGGGGCGCCCCCGCCCGATCCCGGTTGGGGAAACATCATCCGAGAGAGCACCAGCATCCTCCTCTCGGCGCCATGGGTCGCCTTCTTTCCGGGTGTCGCCATCTTTCTCACGGTAGTGGGCTTCAGCCTGATCGGAGACAGCCTGCGCTCCGCACTCAACCCGAGAACCCGATGACCACCCTGCTCAGAGTACGCAATCTCTCAACGAGCTTCGCTACCGAATCCGGGCTGGCGCGCGCTGTGGACGGCGTGTCGTTCGATCTCAAGCAGGGCGAAACACTCGGCTTGGTCGGCGAATCCGGCTGTGGGAAAACGGTCACCGCCCTCTCGATCCTGCGACTCATCGCAGAGCCGCCGGGACAGTATGGTGAAGAGAGTCGCATCGAATACGAGGGCGTGAATCTGCTCGAGCTGTCGGCCCGCGACCTCCGGGAAATCCGGGGCGCGCAGATCGCCATGATCTTTCAAGAGCCGATGTCCAGCCTGAACCCTGTCTTGACGGTTGGCTCACAGATCGTAGAAGCAATCCGTGCCCACGGGAGCGAATCGCGACGCGAGGCTACAGAGCGTGCGGTCGAGCTGCTGACACTGGTGGGTATTCCGGAGCCAGGGCGGCAGATCAACGATTACCCGCACCAAATGAGCGGCGGTATGCAACAGCGCGTGATGATCGCGATGGCCCTGTCTTGTCGTCCAAAGATTCTCATTGCCGATGAGCCGACCACGGCGCTAGACGTAACCATCCAAGCGCAAATCCTCGATCTCCTCATGGATCTCAAGGCGCGTTTCGGTATGTCGGTCTTATTCATCACGCACGACCTGGGCGTGCTGGCAGGCATAGCCGACCGTGTCGCCGTCATGTACGGCGGCAAGATTGTTGAGGAAGGCGAGGTGCATGCGATCTTCGAGCGACCGGCCCACCCCTACACGCAAGGATTATTACGAGCCGTGCCGCACATCGATCGTCCCACCGTGCAACTCAGAGGAATTCCCGGTGCGGTGCCTACCGCAACCGAGTGGCCTAGTGGATGTCGCTTCCATCCGCGTTGCTCACAGCGAATCGATCGCTGCAGCACAGAGACGCCTCCCGATATCACGACCGAGACGGAACACATCGCGCGGTGCTGGGTGGCAACACCCGCGGGAAAGTCCCAGGCTCCATGAATTCCCCCAAGACCTTGCTGAGAGTCGAGAGCCTCGTGAAGCACTTTCCGGTCGGCGGCTTGTTCGGGCGGGGGGATCATGTCCGCGCCGTAGACGGCGTCAGTCTTTCTCTCCTACGCGGTCAAACCCTGGCACTGGTAGGGGAGAGTGGCAGCGGCAAGACCACTCTGGGACGTTGTATCGTGCGGCTCATCGAACCGACTTCCGGTAGGGTCTCCTTCGACGGGGTAGACATTCTCGCTCTGCGCAGGACCGAAATGCGTGCTCTCCGACGTAGGATGCAGATCGTGTTTCAGGATCCCACCGGGTCGCTGAACCCTCGAATGACGGTTGGCACGGCCGTTCGTGAGCCGCTAGAAGTGCACCGCATCGCACGTGGTAAGGACGCGCACGCTCGAGTCAACAAGCTGTTCAGGGAAGTTGGCCTCGATCCGAGCCTCACCGCCCGGTATCCGCATGAATTGTCGGGCGGCCAGAAGCAGCGGGTCGGCATTGCACGGGCACTGTCGATTCAACCAGAGTTCATCGTCCTCGACGAACCAGTATCGGCGCTGGACGTCTCGGTCCAAGCACAGGTGGTAAATCTCCTCGTGGATCTCCAAAAGGCACGCGATCTGACCTACCTATTCATCGCGCACGACCTAGCCGTGGTGAGACACATCGCCGATCGGATAGCCGTGATGTACCTGGGCAAAATCGTCGAGACCGCCGATGTGATTCCGTTGTACGACCGGCCGCTCCACCCGTACACAGTATCCCTCCTATCCGCCGTCCCCGTTCCCGATCCGGCGGCGCAACGCAAACGAATTCCTCTCCGCGGCGAAATGCCGAGTTCTCGGCACCCACCCCCGGGTTGTCCGTTTCACACGAGATGCCCCCACACGAGAAAGGATGAGCGTTGCTCGACAGAGGTTCCCGAACTCCAGGAGGTCGAGCCGGGCCGGTGGGCGGCGTGTCACTATGCCGAGACGCCGATGACACTCGGTCGTGGTTCTTGACAGCGGCCCGCTACTCGAAGAAGTCGCTCTGTTCGTCGGACGGTTCACCATCGGCACGGAGCGTTTCCTGAATTCGCCGCACCCACGCGTGGGCATCAAAGTGGGCCTCGTGATTCAGCATCCGCTTGACTACGTCCGGAACGTCGTCCAGCGCATCGGCTAGGTCACTCATGATCTCGCGAGTCTCCTGAAACCGCAGCAACTCGTCGCCGGCAAACGCCATGTCTTGCAGAATCCCACGCTCACTGCGCGACGCCACAATGGGACGGTCGAGTGTTGCCGTGTAGACCTCGGTTCGCTGGCCCGGGCCCCGTTCGTCTTCGATCGGCATCAACCCCACGATCGAATCGGAGC
>JAPULP010000357.1 GCA_027294815.1 Gemmatimonadota bacterium
GGTCAGGGACCAGATGGACTGGGGCGTGAACGCCGCAGCCGTGACATCGTTTGGCGAAGACGTCGACGGCGAACTCTACATGTTGACCAGCGCGGGACAGGTGTTGAAGATCGTCGAATCGCAGTAGCGATCAGCGACCAGAGCGGCGTATGGTGGATCGCAGAATCGCCTTGACCGTCCTACGATTTCAAGCATACACCAAGATATGGAGATCGGATGGGGCTCAATTGTTGTCCTCTTCCCTCACCGCGCCCATCGCTGGTACAACCTGAGCCGAATGTAGAACTCGTCGGTCGGCGCCCCCGAAAACGGCGCGCCCACGATCTGCCATGTCAGATCGAGTCGTACCCGCGCGTTCGAGACAAATGCGCGCTCGACCCCTACACCAAAGCGAAACTTTTCGTCGGCCTCGCCGAAGAAGGTCAGGAAGCCCTCCGCGTGACCGACTAGACGCCAATGGGCACCGGACTGCAAGGCACTCCAACGGAACTCGGTCTGCAGCCGGTAGCGGGCCCGCACCGAGAAATCGAGTTCCCAATCCACGGTAGGGAACTCGAACCGTTCTTCCAGCCGGACGTAATGATCGAGCGGTACGCGCTTATTTGGCCAAGTCCAATTGATCCCCTGGAACGGACGCAACTCCAGCTGGTTGCCCACGACGTCGTCTGCCGTGTAGAAGGTCCCCAGCCCCCCGCCAAGTCGGAAGCGCCCTACGGGTCCGCGCACTCCTGGACGCACCACAAACCGTGTCCAACCGGTCGAACTCAACTCCGTGCGCACCCCGATATCGCCATAGGCCTCGAATCCCGACGGCCATATGATGCGAGGATTGTAATCCAGCCAGATCTGTTTACGGATTGCGTCCTGAGCGAAGGCGACGTCTGGTCGCGCGGCCACAACACATGTCACGATGGCGAAGACGCCGAATGCTGTCGAGCGGACCCGGCGCGCGATCATTGGGCGGCGACTGCTCCAAGTCGATGGACGTTCGCGTTCATTCCAGCGATGTAATCACCGTCTGTCGGCCGATTCCCCAGCGGTGCAAACATCAGCGGCCGAACGTCCAGTTCCCGAAGCCGCGTACGGATCCCCGGCATCGGTTCGGCCTCCCAGATCATCCAGCGGGCCGGGTGCCGTGCAAGCAGATCGCGGAAGGCACGCCATGCCCGCTCGGAGGGCATTTCCTCCGGCTCCCAGGTGACGGATTCGAGGTCGAGCGCGTAGCGCGATGCGAGATACTGGTACACCGGGTGCGACGCGAGCAACGGGACCCCACGCATTGCGGTCAGAGCGCTGCGCAGATCTTGATCGAGTTGTTCGAGGTCGGCGCGCAACGCTGTGAGGTTGTCCTGAAACGCCGAAGCGTTTGCCGGCCACCGTCCGGAGAACGCCTCCGCGATGGTCTCCGCTTGGAGCGCGGCCAGGCCGGGGTCGAGCCACGTCGTGAACGCCGTTCCCTCATGGGAATGATCACCCTCGGGCCCATGGGTATGCGTGACGGTCCCGACGACCTCGAGGTAACGGTCCGTGAACGAAGCCGACGTGTTGATCACCCGCCGCATGGGCAACGATACCTGGTCGATCCACTTTTCGTACGTTGCTCCGTTAGTGAGAATCACGTCGGCCGATTGCATGCGGAGGATCGCATCCGCATTCGGCTGCCAGAACGCGGGGTCGCCGTCTCCCGCCATCGGAAACTCGACCTGGACGACGCCACCCCCGATACGCTGTGCGAAATATTCGAGGGGGTAGTTCGTAACGACTGCCCGTGGCGCGCCGTCTCCGGCTTCCGGTGTCGAGGCGCGCGGCTCGTCGCCGCCGGCGCAAGCACAGATCGCCACAAATGACACCACCGTGATGCGGCTCATAGGAACACCGCTCGAATAACGGGCGGGCCGAACGAGGCGGTCAACGCGGTAAGGAGGAAGGCGAGCGCCACGCCGGCTGCCGAGACGACCACCATCTCCGACACGACGAGCCAGCGAATGCTGGCGGGCGACGCGCCAATCTTCGTCATGGTCATGAGTTCCCGTTGTCGGACGCGCAGCGAGAGACCAAACACGAGTCCGGCGGTCGCGAGCGTTCCCATACCGAGGACCACGACGGCGGCGAGCACAAACGTCTGGACAGTCAGCACCGTGCCGAGTAACTCATCCATCACGTCGCTCGGCACGACGATCTGTGCGACACCCGACGATTCCTCGAACCGACCACGCAGGATGGTGCTCGATCGTTGGTCGGGTGGCACCGCAATGATTGCGGTGACGGGAAAGGACCCGACGTCGCCGTGGAAGTGGAACGAAGCGATGTTGTCTGGCGTGATCTCGTTGTACTGTACGACAGCCGCGTTGGCCGTGATCGACGTGCTGTCTCTGCGGAGGACTCCCGATGCGGCCGACGCCTCGGCAAGATCCTGGTGCCCGTGTCCGAATCCGCCGATGACCCACGCCGTCTTGAGGTCCACGAATATCGCGTCATCGTCTGGACTGTCGGAGAACGCGAGCACCCCAGCCACCCGCATCTTCAACGGGTACACGCCCGCAATGTCGAATACGCTCTCCGGCGAAGAGATCACCGCATCGCCGGGGCCGACTCCTATCTGCTCAGCGACCCGCGCGCCCAGGACACACTCACCAAGCATGGCGAACATCCCACCTCGTGACACGGCGAGATCACGGAACGCAAAATAATCCAGGGACGTGCCAACGATCGGGTAGCCCTGCGCGCGAAAGCGCGTGTAGAGTGGTATGGGAAGCGCCAACCCCATGGAATCGAGCGCGTCGACGTCGGAGTAGGGCAACGCCTCGGGGGATTCAGTGCCAAAGTACAGGCTATTCAATGCCAGCTCGAGTGGACTGCCACGCATCCCCACGAGCAACGGGGTCGCCTCCGCGCGCGCAGTGAGATGCCGGGCGCTCTGCAGAATCAACACGCGCACGCCGAGTGGCAAGAAGATGATGAGCGTGATGGACCCGACAAGGATCGTAGTCTTGATCCAGTGGTGCCTCACGTACCGCCACGCCAGATAGAGACTTCCCTGCATTACTGCAGCGCCGCCATGTCCAAAACGCGGTCGAACCGCTCCGCCACCTCGGCGTCGTGCGTGACCGCCACCAGTGTGGCGCCCGCCGCTTGCGCGTTCTCGAGCAACAGGTCCACAACGCGATGTTTGTTCGAAGGATCGAGGTTGCCTGTCGGCTCGTCTGCGAGCACCAGGCGTGGCCGGGGCAGCAATGCCCGGCACAACGCCACCCGCTGTCGCTCCCCCTGCGACAGTTTCGCAACGTTCCGCGCCAGCTTGTCGGCGATTTCTACGTCGGTTGCGAGCGACCTCGCTCTGGTGCGCACGGCGTCGTCCAGCCGCAAGGCCGAGGACAGGAAGTACGGTAGCAAGATGTTATCGAACACGGACAGGTAATCGAGCAACTCGAACTCCTGAAACACGAGACCGACTTGCTGCACACGAAACCGGCGACGCGCGCTGTCGGGCATACTCGAGACCCGTTCGGCTGCCGTTTGGACCGTACCTCGGTCCGGCGTGCTGATGCCCGCGAACAAGTTGAGGAGCGTCGTCTTACCCGATCCGCTCGGGCCCACGATCGCGACGCGCTCGTGGTCGGCAATCTCGAGCTCTGCGACGCGCAACACGAAGTCGCTGCGCTGGTATCGGAATTCGAGTCCCTGGACTCGAATCACACCCTCACCTCCTCCAACAACTCCAAGCCCGTGATCTTCCACCGGCCGTCGACAACCTCGACGGTGATACGCGCCTCGTATTGGTTCACACGTTGGTGGACGTGGCCCCAATGCCCGACGGATCCCTTCACCGTCCACTTGAGGTGCGAGACGAAGCCACCGCCGGCGACGTCGGAGTAGTCGCCATCGAGGATCTCGACCTCTTTCACCTTCGCCATGGCTCCGCCTTGATTGGCGAGCACGAGACTGCGCTGCGTT
>JAPULP010000358.1 GCA_027294815.1 Gemmatimonadota bacterium
GACACGTCCTCCAACGATCCCCGTAGGATCGCGCCCGGCGGCGGCCAACGCCTCGGCGACCATCGCCGTCGTCGTCGTCTTGCCATGCGTACCCGCCACTCCAACCACGACTCCGTCACCGAGCAGCAAACGCAGCGCTTCGGCCCGCTTCAAGGTTGGAATCCCGGCCGCGACGGCAGCCGCGAGAACGGGGTGTTCGGGATCGACGGCCGACGAGTAGATCACCGCCCTTGCGTCACTGATGTGGGTCGGATCGTGGCCGGTGTACACTTCGACACCGGCCTCGATGAGATCGGCCGCATTCGTTGGATCGATGTCGCTTCCGGTGATTGCCACCCCCCGGTGGCGGGCCAAGAGAGCAAGAGCACCCATACCCGCACCCGCTATCCCCATGAAGTGAATGGGTCGGGGATTTTCAGGAGCAAACAGTTCCATGGATGGGCTGTAAAGTAAGGCTAAGTCTAGATTTGTGAAAGACTTTGGCCTAGTCGGCGAGGGTCAAAAGTTGCCTCGCAATGTGCTCTGCCGCGTGCGGTTGTGACCGCTCAATCGCAACCAGTGACATGGCCGTCAGCCGCTCCCGATCCCGCATCAAATCACTCACCAGCCGACCCAGATTCGACGCCGCGAGTTTGGAATCGGGGAGATGGACGGCCGATCCGGCCCGTTCGAGCGTCAGCGCGTTTTGCGTCTGATGATCGGCGGCGGCCGTGGGCAACGGGACCAGAATGGACGGCAGCCCCCACGCTGAAAGTTCGGCGATCGTCATCGCGCCGGCGCGCGCTACGACGAGATCGGTCACCGCATAGGCCTCGGAGATCGGATCCCAGAACGGCTTCACGATGCGATGCGGCGGTGCGTGATGCTTGCTGTATTGATCGAACGCAGCCGGACCCGTGCTCCACAGCAGCGTGACACCGTCCAGCGTGCCTGCCTGGAGGGCCGCGGACACGGCGGCGTTGACACTGCGTGCGCCCTGGCTTCCTCCCATCACGAAGCACACCGCCGCGTCTTCGGCTACACCGAGGGCCCGCCGTGCTGCATCATGGTCGATTCCCGTATCGGGTGGTGAGATGGGATTCCCCAGTTCGAACACCATCGTGTCGCGACCCAGCCGCAGCCCGGCGACCGCTTCAGGAAACCCCAGATGTATCTGCTTGGCGCGCCGGGCCAACAAGCGGGTCGTCACGCCGGGCACCGCATTTTGCTCCTGCAATCCGAACGGAATCCCCCGCTGGCTACACGTCCACAACATCGGGCCGGCGGCATACCCCCCGGTCCCTACGGCGATCCTGGGTTGTTCGACATCGAGAATGCGACGGCATTGCCGCATCAGTCTTCCAAACAGAAAAATCCATCTGGCGTTTTTCCACCACGCGTGGCGGTAGAAGGGCTCCGCCGCAAGCAGATGGAAACGATAGCGGTCGCGTTCGGGAAGAATGCGCGCCTCGACGCCGCGCTCCGCCCCGACCAGCACGGGCTCCACCCCAGGATGCAACGAGCACATCGCGTCCGCAATGGCCAACGCAGGCATCAGGTGTCCGCCCGTTCCCCCGCCGGCGATCAAGACCTTCATCGATGCTCACCGATGTTCATCAACACACCAGTGGCGAACATCGAGACAACCAAATTGGTGCGCCCGTATGAGATGAACGGCAGAGGAAGACCGGTAGTTGGTATGATGCCCAAGGTCACAGCCATATGCACGAAGGCGGTGATGCCGATCATCGCTGTCAGCCCGACGGCCAGCAGCCTGCCAAATCGATCGGCCGCCGTTCGTGCAATGTGCAAGCCGATGGTCACGAACAACGCAAACCCCGCGATGAGCAATACGACGCCGACGAACCCCCATTCCTCCCCGATCGTGCTGAAGATGAAATCGGAATATCCATACGGCAGGTATCCCATCTTCTGCATGCCCTCACCAAAACCCACCCCGAACCATCTTCCCGCCCCTATCCCAATCAATGACTGCTGGATCTGCCAGCCGGATTCGGCGTAGTCGGTTCCCGAGCTGAGGAAGGTCATCCAACGCTGCATCCGGTACTGCACCGAGGTGATCTCTCGCCAGAGGAACGGGATCATCAGTCCGCCCACGACGAGGAAGTGGCCTATCCTCGCCCCGGCGGCAAACAAGACGATGCCGGCAAGCAGCGCTACCGAGAGTGCCAAGGAAAGCGCCGGCTCGAAGAGTACGAGCGCGGTGATTGGGACGAGGACGACGAGAAAAGGCAATATCCCTCTTGTAAAGCTCCGCAAACGGTCGGCCTTTTTCGTGACGAGCATGGCGGTCCACACCACGACCGCGAACTTCGCAAGCTCCGCTGGTTGGAACGAAAATCCCGGTAACCCCAGCCAGCGACGCGCACCGTTGACTTCGAGGACAATGGGGTCGGCGAACGGAAGCAACAGAATCAACAGCAGGACCGAAACGACACCGAGCATAGGCCAGGCGAGTCGTCGCCACATGTGATACTCGACGCGCGAAGCAATCAGCAGTCCGGCGCCGCCGATGGTCGCTCCGATCAACTGGCGAAAGGCAAACGCCGTTCCGGTTTCGCCGGACTGCACCGCCACGATGCTCGAAGCGCCATACACCGCGGCGATGCCAAACACCACCAGCACCAACGTGACCAAGAGAAGCAGCCGGGTTTCCCACGTTGGCTGAGGTATAGATCTACGACGCGCCATCACAGATTCCCCACAAGTCGCTTGAACTCATCGCCACGCGCCTCGAAGTTGCGAAACTGATCGAAGCTGGGACACGCCGGCGAGAGGAGCACCTGCTCACCAGACTGAGCGTTGTCCACTCCCAAACGTACCGCTGATTCCAGCGAGTCAACGACGATCAGATGGACCGTATTGCCGAGTTGCTGTTGGAATTTTTTCGCCGTGGCTCCATAGACGATCATTTGCCGGCAGTTGCCAAGTAGCGGCGCGAGCGGTTCGAAGCTTTCACCTTTGTCCTGGCCGCCAGCGATCAACACGAACGGCCGGTCCATGGCGTCGAGCGCGACCCGTGTCGACGCGACGTTGGTGGCCTTGGAGTCGTTGATCCACAACACGCCGTGGATGTCACGAACCCGCTCGAGTCGGTGTGGCAGTGGTGAGAACGTCTCGAGCGCGCGACCCATGGCCGTGACATCGACCCCGACAGCGGCCACCACGAGTAACGCGGCCAGCGCGTTCTCTACGTTGTGGTCGCCCAGCAACGGCAGCTGGGCTCGATCGGCCACCTCCCGGTCGCCGACGATCATCTTGTTGGAGGAGCGATTCCACCACGCATCCGCTGCCGCACGCGTACTCCATCGACGCTGCTCGCCGGCGGCGTCTTTGGCCAACTCAAGCACGCCCACATCATCGCCGTTGAGCATCCAGATCGAAGCAGCCGTCGCGTTGCGGAAGAGACGCTGCTTGTCCGCGTAGTATGCGTCCACACTTTGATAGCGATCGAGATGATCGGGTGCCAGGTTCGTGAGGACGCCGATGGCGGGCGCCAAGCTTGGGGAATCGTGCAACTGAAAAGAAGACGCCTCGACCACCACCCACTCCAACGGCGTCGAGCCATCCGCCAGCGCGATCAACGGACGCCCGATGTTGCCCGCCGCTTCAGCGGATCGACCAGCGGCCCGCAACAAGTGGGCGATGAGCGCCGTCGTGGTCGTCTTTCCGTTGGTTCCCGTCACCACGATGAGCTTGCTGTCGGTGAGCATCCGGGCCGCCAGGTCCAACTCGGACACCACCTCGACGCCCGCGGCGTGTGCAGCAACAATGGGTGGCGCGTTCGGAGGCACTCCCGGCGACACAACCACAGCCACACACTCTTTGATTCGCTGTAAATCGTGCAGCCCGACATCCACCACGACCGACTTCGCACGAAGCTTCTCGGCAACGTCACGCAACTCGGGTCGGCCATCGGCATCAGATGCATATACGCGGACACCGTGATCGGCGAGCCACCCGCTGGCCGCTACACCCGTGCGGCCGAGCCCCACCACGGCGACCTCGCCGGCCCGCCACGCCGGCGCGATCAGCGCAGTTTCAGCGTCGCGAGCGCGAGAAGCGCACAAAAGATTCCCAAGATGTAAAAACGAATAACGACCTTCGGTTCGGCCCAGCCCTTCTTCTCGAAATGGTGATGGAGGGGTGCCATCCGAAAGACTCGATGGTCACGTGCGTACTCCACGCCGTAACGTTTCTTACGGTATTTGAACACTCCCGTTTGCAACACGACCGATGCAGCCTCCGCCACAAACACCCCACAAATGATCAAGAGAAGAAATTCCGACTTCAAGAGGATCGCAACCGTACCCAGCGCTCCACCGATGGCGAGGCTACCGGTATCCCCCATGAAGACTTCTGCCGGATGCGTATTGAACCAGAGGAATCCGAGGCACGCCCCCATCAGCGCCATGCAAAAGATCGTGAGTTCACCGGAATCCACCAGATAGAAGATGTTGAGGTAGGTGGAGGTGTCCGTTCGCCCGATAATGTAGGCGAAGATGGCGAACGTCAGGGCCGCGATCACCGACAGTCCCGCCGCCAAGCCGTCGAGCCCATCGGTCAGGTTCACCATGTTGCTCGACCCGGTGGTCACCAGCGCGATAAAGGCGACATATAACGGAGGCCACAGGGCCACGAGCACCCATTTGAAGAATGGGAGCGTCGTGGCGTTGGACGGCAGATCCGGGGCCAACGGGAATTGCAGCAGATACACTCCGAGCACCGTACCAAAGATCACCTGCCCAATGAGCTTGTATTTCGCCACGAGACCACGAGGCTTTCCCTGCACGATCTTCAGATAGTCGTCGAGAAAACCGATGGCGCCGGTCCAAAACGTCGCGATCATCGCGACGATCACATAGGCGTTGTCCAACCGGGCCCACAGGATCGTCGGAACGAACGTACACAAGAGGAGGATCATCCCGCCCATTGTGGGCGTACCCTGTTTGGACTGGTGCGATGTCGGCCCGTCGGCCCGAATGATCTGGCCAACCTTGCGGTCTCGTAGGACCCGAATGATGGGTGGGGCGACGACAAACGTCAGGAGGATGGCAGTGGCAGCGGCCCCGGCCGCCCGAAAGGTGATGAACTGAAAGACCCTCAACGCGCCAAAAAACTCTTCCAGCGGGTACAAGAAGTGATAGAGCACTAGACCTCGTTCTCTTTTGTGAGAAGCGGAATGACGCGCTCCAGTCGCACGCCGCGCGACGCTTTCACCAGCACGAACTCGTTCCCTTCCAAACGGCTCCGCAACACACTACCCAATTCCTCGACATCGCGCGACACCACGATCCGACTCGCAGGAACGTCCAACGCTTCAAACGCCTCAACGAAATCCCCTGTGGCGCCGATCAAGGTTGGATTTTCACGCAAGATCTCTTCGGCCGACTCCTTATGCAGCCGAACCGTCTGACTCCCCAGCTCCAGCATGGAACCGACCACGACGACGAAAGGTCGATCGCCACGCAGCGCAGCCGCGGTTTGCAGCGACGCTTTGAGCGATTCAGGATTCGCATTGTACGTATCATTGAGGATGGTCAGCGCTCCATGGTGCGCCACCTCGCATCGCCCACCCGGAAGCCGGACGTCTTCGAGCGCTCGGGCGACCTGACCCATATCCAGCTCCAGCTCGAGCGCCACCGCAACCGCGAGCAGTGCGTTCTCCACGTTGTGCCTGCCAATAGCGGACAGGTCGATCTGTTGTTCTCCGACGGTGAACGTCGTTTCTCCCTTTTCATTCACGGACCAACTTGCGGCACCGATGTCGGGATCACCGTCGATTCCCGCCGTCACGACCCGGGCCGCGCGACGGCGCACTTCATCCCGAAGGGCGGGAGGTCGGGTCCCTACCACCGCCACCGCAACACCGCTCGCCAACGACGCCTTCTCAGCGAGCACGCCCTCGAGCGTACCGAATCCGGCCAGGTGGCCGGCCGACACATTGGTCACGACCGCAACAGTCGGTTCGATGATGTGTCGCAACATATCGATCTCGCCGACGATGTTCGCTCCCACCTCCACTACCAACGCTTCGCAACTGTCCGGCGCTGAGAGAATCGTTTTGGGGACACCGATGAGATTGTTCAGGTTGGCTGTGGTCGCGTGCACTCGCCAACGCGTTCCCAATACCTTGGCGAGCATTTCCTTGGTGGCGGTCTTGCCGTTCGTTCCCGTGACGGCAACAACGGGCCCCACCACTTCCCGCCGGCGCGCGCGCGCCAGTTCCCCCAACGCTACCTGAGGATCGTCGACCTCAAAAAAGACGAGCCCATCGACAGACGGCGTACCCCGGCGCACGACGGCCCCCGCGGCGCCGGTATCACGCGCGGCAGCGAGATAGGCATGTCCATCGAAGCGCTCTCCGACGAGCGCAACGAACAGCGCGTCGCGTCGAAGCGTGCGGCTATCGGTGCTGATTTCGGAAAAAGACCGCGCAGCCGGCGCATCGGTGTTGAGGGTGGCTGCGACCGTTTTACTTGTCCAAATCACGAAGCCGCCCGCTCACCGAGGATGTCGGCCACGATTTCTCGCTCGTCGAATGGGGAGCGTTCCGCGCCGATGACTTGATAGGTTTCGTGTCCCTTGCCGGCCAATAACAAACAATCGCCGTCGTCGAGCATGCCGATGGCCCGCCCGATCGCTTCCCGCCGGTCGGTGATTCTCAAGTGGGCGCGCCCCTCCATCCCCTCGACGACGTCATCGATGATACGATCGGGGTCCTCGGTTCTCGGGTTGTCCGAGGTCACCACCGCGAGATCGGCCTCGGCCGCCACGATGCTCCCCATGGGCGCCCGCTTCCGCCGGTCACGATCGCCGCCGGCCCCAAACAGCACGATCAACCGCCCGCGAGTCAGCGGGCGGGTCGCGCCGATGGCGCGGCGCAATGCGTCGGGCGTATGAGCATAGTCACGAAGGATCAGAAACGGCTCCGCGCACAAGCGCTCCATTCGTCCCGGAACCTGCGGCGCCTCGGCCAATCTGGCGGCGATGCTCGAGACGTTCAGCCCGGAGGTCCATGCTGCCGCGGCGGCGGCAAGCGCGTTGCTCACGTTGAAATTTCCCAGCAGCGGCGTGTGAACGTGAACCGACTCGTCACCGATGATAAGTTGAAAACTGGATCCGGTATCTCGGAGCTGAACGTCCGCCGCACGGACCAGAGCGGCCGGAGCCACCCCATACGATACGATGCGCCGGTGATCGGGAGTTTTCAGCCTGGACCACACCGCCTCATCAGCGTTGACCACGATACTCCCGCCCTCGCGCACCAAACTCACCAACCGCTGTTTCGCATCGAAGTACTCGTCAAAGGATGCGTGGTAGTCCAGGTGATCGTGCGTGAGGTTGGTGAATATGCCGCTGGTAAACGTCAGCGCGTCGACGCGGTGTTGGTCGAGTGCATGTGACGACACCTCCATGGCCAGTTTCTTCACACCCACCGACCGCATTCGATCGAGCGTTTCTTGCAACTGCACCGGCCCGGGCGTGGTCAGACCTTCCTCGTACACCGGAGCACCCGATCCGTCGAAGGCACCCAAGGTGCCAATCGAACCCGTATCCGCATCTTCATTCAACAAATGCTGGACTAGCGAGGCGGTGGTCGACTTCCCGTTCGTTCCAGTGATGCCGACGATCTCGAGTTCACGAGCCGGGTTGCCGAACCACTCGGCCGCCGCGACCGCAACCGCAACGCGACTATCGCTCACGACGATTTGGGGGAGGAGAACGTCGCTCCGATGCGAGACGATGGCCGCGGCCGCCCCACGTGAGCGCGCGTCGGGCAGATACGCGTGTCCGTCGTCCGCCGTCCCGTCGACGGCACAAAACAGCCATCCCGGGCCAACACGACGGGAGTCATCGGCAATGCCGTTGATGGATTCGGGTGGAGAAGCAGGCAGCTCGACGACCAACCCCAATCGCTCCAGTGAGTCGACTATGTGCTGGAACGTCGTCACCGGTCGTCGTTCCCTCCCTGGCCCGTCAAGGTGATCAACGTGCCCTGCGTTACCAACGAGCCGGGGGCCGGTTCGACCGAATCGACAGGGCCCCGTCCGTCGAGGCGAACCCGCAACCCGACCTGATGCAACCGCGCAGCCGCGCGGCGGAACGAGAGTCCTACCACATCCGGCACGCGCCGGTCCGATTCATCGACCGCACCACGCTCGGCGGGCCACGCCACCACGTATGGAACCACCCCATCGTCGAGCGCCGGGGTGGGTCGCGTGCCCGACGGGACGCCCTGCAACCTCGCCGGGTCGAATGCGCTCGTGTGCGCGGCTAGGATTTGCTCGAGCACGGAGCGGGTCAGTGGAGCCGCACTCGTGCGAGCAAACCCACCCGCTGGATCGTCGAGCTTGACCACCATGACGAGTTGAGGGTCGTCTGCCGGCCATAGCGATGCGAAACTGGCAATGGTCGATCCCGGAATGTACCCGCCGGGGCCGGCGCGTCGTGCGGAGCCCGTCTTCCCGGCCACTTGGTACCGTACGAGAGCGGCCGTTGCCCCGGTGCCATCTTCGTCGACCACATCGCGCAGCATGGACCGTAACTCACGCGCAACCTCCGCACTCATCACCCGGCGCACCGGTTCAGGACGATGGCGATACACCTCCTCCCCACTGGCCGCCCGCACACTGCTCACGAGTGCCGGTCGCAGGAGGACACCGTCGTTTGCAATCGCCGCGTACGCAGACGCCAGCTGGAGCGTGGTAAGCGCAAGCTCATAACCGTACGAAAGGCTGGCCCCGCTCCAGCGGCTCCATTCCGACGGCTTGGCAAGTATGCCACGCGACTCAGCCAGGTACTCGACTCCCGTGCGCGTACCCAGGCCAAAGTCCCGCAACGCCTCGAACTGCTGTTCGGGTGTCAGCCGCGACGCAAACTTGACCATTCCGATGTTGCTGGACCGCCGGATGACGTCCCGCAATGTCATCCACCCCTCAGGGGTTTCGTCTTCGATGACGCGGCTACCGATCGTGTACTTACCGTTTTCTCCCCAAACACTGTCGGTTTTTCCGACGAGCCCGTGTTCGAGAAGCGCCGCCGCCGCGAACAATTTGGCCGTAGACCCCGGCTCGAACACCGAGGTGAACACGCCGGCCGGAGTACTCCCGTCGGCACGACGCGAAGCCACCGCCAACAGTTCACCGGTCTCCGGATCCATCACGACCACGTCGCCACCGGTGGCCTCGAGCCGGTCGATGGCCTCCGCCAGGCTTCGCTCGACGATGTCCTGCAGCTCCGCGTCGATCGTGAGAAACACGTCATGACCGGGGACCGGAAACGCGTCGAGCCGTGACGGGGACTCGTACCGTCGACCGAACTGGTCGCGCAGGACCACGGCGCTCCCGGGCTGCCCCACCAGCGCCGTGTCGAGCACACGTTCGATGCCACTCGCAGGTCGGCCTGGCGCGGCCGGCCTCCCCAACACGGCGCGGGCGAAATCGGGATTGGGATAGAACCGAGTGAGTTCTGGGGTGAGGTGCACTCCTCGAATTTCGCGGAGTGGACCTACTTGATTCGCACTGAACGGACCGTGGAAGTACGCGTATTCCCTGCGAAACTGGCGATCGACGTGGCTCGTCGACAAACCGAGGTGTTTGACGATCGCGTCGCGGGCCGCGACCGTGTCGCGTAGCTCGCCCGGCGCAACGCCGACGCGATAGGTGACCTGTGTCAGGGCCAGCGGTACGCGATTCCGGTCGTAGATAGCTCCGCGCGGCGCCGGGAGTTCGACCTGCTCGGTGCGTTGCGAACGGGCGGTCCTCTCGTAGGTCGCCCCTCGGATGATCTGCACTTGAGCCGCGCGCAGTACGAGCACGGCGGCAGCCACGCCGAATCCGACACGCACCGCCTGGAGCCGCAGCACGCGTTTAGGCATGTCAGCGCCCCTTCCGCGTCGGAACGTGGACGATGATCACCTCGCTGTCGGCGGGTAGACGAAGCCCCAGCGACTCGGCGCGAGGAACGAGCACCGCCCTACTCCCGGCCTCGCGAATGCGCCTCAACAGTTCGGCGCGCTGGGCCTCGAGCGAAGATCGTTGTTCCTGGGCCTCCCGCAATTCGGTGGCAGCCACATGCGACGCCGTTTGGCGGGCCACCACCCAGGTGAGCACGCCGAGAAACGACATGAGCCAAACGGCCACCCACCCTCGGCCTTTAAGCCTCATCGGCGACCTGAAAAACTCGCAGACGTGCGCTGCGCGACCGGGGGTTCTGAGCGATCTCGTCCGGCTGAGGCACGATGGCCTTCTTGGTTTCCACCCGGCCGAGGGCACGACCGCGACAAGTGCATATCGGCTGACCCGGGGGGCAGACACACGCGCGCGCCCAATCGCGGAAGCGGTGTTTCACGACGCGGTCCTCTCCCGAGTGATACGTGATTACGGCGAGGTGGCCTCGGGGCACCAACGCGTCGCGAATGGCCGGCAGGGCATCCGCGAGCTGGCTCAACTCCTCGTTGACCGCGATACGAATCGCCTGAAAGAGACGGGCAAAATCGCCGGGCCCGCTCCTGGCGCCCAGGGCCGCCCGAATGGCGTTGACCAGGTCGTCGCTGGTGATCAACGGTGCCCGCTCTCGGCGGCGCACCACCTGTCGGGCCAGGATCTTAGCCCTTCGTTCGTCGCCATACTCCTTGAATATGCGAGCGAGATCGCTTTCCGACGTCATTTTGAGCAAATCGGCGGCGGTCGTCCCGCCCTCCGGGGTCATGCGCATGTCCAACGCCACACCGGGTCGGAACGAGAAACCCCGCTTGTCGGTGTCGATTTGATGGGATGAGACACCGAGATCGAGCAGTGCGACTTGGGGTTGGAAGCGCGCGATCTCCCCCAGTACGTGGGCATCCCCGAAACACCCTTGCAGGACGGTCAGGTTCGGATCGGCGATTCGCTTCCGGACCTCGGCCACTGCGTCCGGGTCTCGGTCGACCGCTAGCACCCGCAGGCCGGCCTCGAGGAGAATTGCCGTGTGTCCTCCGCCACCCGCGGTGCAATCGACTCCGCTGCCCCGCCCCGCGGCGAGGCGCGCTACCTCATGGGCCAGCACGGGAGCATGGTAGGGCATCGAGGTCACGAACAGGAAAAAAAGACGCCCCGCTTGGGAATCAAGCGGGGCGGGAAAACTGCTGATGTCGACGGGGCTGACGAGACTCGAACTCGCGACCTCCGGTGTGACAGTTCAGCCCCGCGGTTTTGTTGTCGTTCGTTCTGGTTCGTTCTAGCCGTTTTTGCTGGTAAAAAGGACGGGGCCTTTTCGTTTTGGTCCCGTCCGTTTGTATCTGGTTCGCGTAGCTTGTGTCCATGCATGTGTCCACGGTTTACATCGCCGGCTCACCGGACAAATCGCCCGGCCTAAATCGCCAGTTCTTTCAGGTCCTCTTTGGTCTCTACCAAGCTCCGTAAGTCCTCCGGGACCAAGTGGAGGTACCCCATTGTGATTTCTACCTTGGAGTGCCCCATGGCCCGCTGCACCTTTACCAAGTCCTTGCCCGCAGCCAACCACGTTGTAACGCGACGGTGGCGCAAGTCGTGACGCACAAACTGTGGGGGTAGGTCGGCGCGAGAACGCGCGTTATCAAAGGAAGGCCGGAGCGTCAGAATCCGACTCCCCGCAGCGTAAAGGCGCTTCGTAATCAAGTGGTGGAACACCCACGGAGTGGCTACGCCTTCGCCGTACCGAGCGAGTCGATAGTCCGCGAAGTGTGCTTTCATCGCTTCATGGAGTCGGGGCGTCATCGGCACTAACCGCGATTTACCCGCCTTCGTCCGGTGCCCGTTCCGTCCGCTCACGATGTTGAGCCATCCCTTTTTGAGATCCACGTCCTCCCAGCGAAGCCACAAGCATTCCGAGTCGCACCTCAAACCCGCTTCTCCCAACGTCAGCACATGAAGCCACAGCATCGGATGGCGTTCGGACGCGGTCAAAAGTTTCTCATACTGATCGGTGTCGAGAATGATAGGCTCGCGTTTGTCCCACTTCGGGTTATCGCTCCCCGTGACCGGGTTGCCGGAACACAGTTCGAGCTTACCGGCGAACGCGAAGATACTGTGCAACACCGCGCGCTCTTTGGATAGCGTCCGGTTCCCCACGTTTCCCCCACCTTCGCGGTGGATCGCTCGCCATGCGAGATAGCCCTCAATGTGGCCCTTGCGAACCTTCTCGACGGCGAGGCTCGGGTTGAAGTATTCGCGGATGGGCTTAAGACATTCGAGGTAGGTGCGTTGGGTGCCGAGAGCCTTTCGCGGAAGCTTGTCAGTCACGTATCGGTCGAATAGCGCCTCAATGGTCACGTCGGTGGCGAGTCCTTCACGCCGCCGTTCGTGTTTGCCTTCCAACTCCCGATAGCGTTCCCGTGCCCACTTGGCTGCGGTGCGCTTCTCCGTCGTCGGGAAGGTCTCAAGGTGTCGCTGCCCACCGAGAGACACCCGCCAACGGTAGCCGTCCCCGCGCCGATCAAGGCTTCCGGGGTGGTTCTTTCGATTCGCCATTTAGCCCTCCTCCAAGATTCGTCGGAGATCGTCCCGGTGTACCATGGCAAGGATCGCCAACCTTGCGGGACCGGGAACCGGGTTATCTCCCTTGATCCACCG
>JAPULP010000359.1 GCA_027294815.1 Gemmatimonadota bacterium
GGTGGCAACCGGCTGCATGTCCAGCGCTACATACTCGGTGGCGGGCTGCGTCTTTGCCTGCTTGGTGTCGGTATTGGTTTGGTGGCAGCGTTCGGACTGACACGACTCCTCACGTCGTTTCTGTTCGAGACCAGCCCGACCGATGTGACGATCTTCGGTGGGGTATCTGCCGTGTTGATCGGTGTTGCTCTTGTGTCGACCTTTGTTACCGCGTTTCGGGCAAGCCGGGTCGATCCGCTCGTGGCGTTGCAGGCGGAATGACGCGAAGGACGGTATGGCGGTTGGCGGTAGGTGGCCACGTCTCACGTCTCACGTCTCACCTCTCAGTCGTATCTCACGGCGTCGGCTGGGTCGATTCGAGCGGCACGCCTTGCGGGGACGATGCAGGCGATCAGGCTGGTCATGACGAGGAGGGCCACGACACCGGCAAACACCCCTGCGTCCCACGGCTCGACCTGATACAGGATTTGGTTGAGGCCCCGGGAAAGCCATAGTGCCAGCAGCGTTCCAATACCGAGGCCGACGACAATGTGTCGGGCCGCTTGGGTTACCACCGAGCGAACCACGCGGGACGTTCCCGAGCCGAGCGCCATTCGGATGCCGATCTCAGCCGTGCGGCTGGATACGGAGAAGGCCAATACGCCGTACAGACCTATCAGAGCGAGGAGCAGCGCCGCGCCGCCACACGCCATGAAAAAGATGCTGTAAACCCGGTACCGCCCCAACCGTTGCCCAATGACTTCCCTCATCGGTCGCACGGTCGAAACGGGGACGTCGCCGTCGATCGACGAGACCGTGGTTCTGAAGAGACTTGGAGCGTCGACCAAATCCCCTCGAACACGGACTGCGATGTTCATGAACGTCAGTCCCCAAAATCCCAGCCGGGCCTGAGGATTGCCCATTAGACTTTGCGTGAACGGGATGTAGAAGCCCTCGGGGTCTCGATTCCGTGGCCCGTCCATCCAGAGATCGGGAGCTACGCCGACGACCGTTAGCCAAGGGTCTTGGCCCTCCGCGTCACGGATCTTGATTCGCCGAAAGAGCGGACTCGTCCCGGGGAAAAAGCGGTCGGCGAAACTTTGATTGACGATCGTGACCGGCTCGCTCCCCACCTGATCCCGTTCGTTGAACGAGCGGCCTTGAATCATGCCGACTCCGAACGTTTCGAAGAAGTTGGCCGACACCACGACACGCCGCACGCTCGGAGAATCCTCTTCCGACTCGTTCATCCCTTCGACGGCTATTCGTGCGGAACCCGACCCCGTGACGGGCAGGTTTGTGGTTACGGTGGCAGACAAGACCCCGGGTTGATCTGCAAGTCGGTGGACAAGCTGATCCCAAAACCGAAATCGTGCATTGAGGTCGGGGTAGTTTGCGTCGTGTAAGCCCATCCTTCGATCCGGGAGCCCGATGCGGGCAGTCATCACCTGATCTGTCGAGAGATCCCTGCCGACTGTCATGGTCTGCAATACGCTCTTCACCGTCAAACCGGCGGCAACGAGAACCCCGGTTGTGACGGCAAGCTCGCTGATGATGAGCGCTTTGGCCATCCGACCAACACGAGAGCCGGAGGATCCACGTGAGTTGTCTTTCAATATTCCAGACACGTCGGCGCCCGAAGTCTTAATGGCGGGGACCAGGCCTGCAACCAATGTGGAGGTGAGGGTAAGGATCAACACGAACGCGAGGGGCACGGCGTCGATCCGAAAATCCCACCAGAAAAGCGCCACTGGCCCGTGCGGTAGGGGGAGACCTCCTCCTTCGATCATGCTGGACTGGAACCAATCGACCGCGAGGTTTGCCAGAGCAAGGCCTGCGACCGCTCCGAGCAGCGCTATCAGAAAGGTCTCCGTAAGTAGTTGACGAATGATGCGTGCTCTCGATGCACCGATGGCGGTCCGAACCGCGATTTCTGTTGCGCGACGACTCGTGCGGGCAAAGAGCAGGTTCGCGACGTTGGCACATGCGACGACGAGCACTAGCACGGCCACGATGAACATGATCCTAAGCGTGTTCATGAAGTCCTGACCCACATACTCGTCTCGGAAGGTCTTGAGGGTCGCGCGTACGCCGGCGTTGACGGGGTATTCCAGCTCGAGACGTTTGGCGATGCCCTCGAATTCGGCCACAGCCTGTTCGAAGGTGACGCCGGGTTTGAGGCGGCCGAACACATCGAGTCTTCCGCCGCCGCGTTCCACGCGGTTGTGGTCGAGGCGCAACGGCAACCAGAACTGTTCGGCGATAGGGAATCCAAAACCCCGGGCCATGATGCCGATCACGGTAGTTCCCTCGCCGTGGATTTGGAGAGTGCGTCCGACGATCGCAGAATCGGATCCGAACTGGCGCTGCCAAATGGCGTGACTCAACACGATCGTGTTTGGCGCACCGGGACGATCGTCCTCAGCCGAGAAGAGGCGTCCGATCAAGGGGCGCGCACCCATGAGGCCGAATGATGCATGGCTGATGAACACGCCGTCGTTTCTCTCGGCGTGCCCTCGAGGGCTTTTCACATGAATGACGGCTTCGACGAACGCGCCGAGATCGACGAAGGACGTTTGTTGTGCTCTCCAGTCTGCGTAGTCGTGGTAGGTGACGGCCATCTGACGACCAGTTTCCAGGTTCTCTCTCTCGAAGTGCACCAGCTCGTCAGGGCGTTCGAATGGAAGACCGCGGAAAACGGCACCGTACACGATGCTGAACATGGTCGTGGTGAGCCCAATACCGAGCGCCAAGGCGGCGACGGCATTGAGCGTCAGGCCGCGATGTTTCATGAGCATGCGGATGCCGTACCTAATGTCAGCGGAGAGCGACCTCAAGGTCATACTCGCATCTTTGGCCACCGAGGCCCGTCTCTTGATCTCGGCAAAGCGCTCGCCGGCACCGAAACGCACCGCGTGCACCGCGGCCGAGATCCAAACACGGCCCACGGCCGCGAGACCCTCCTGACGGGCTGCGTGCAGAGCATCGCCGAACGTTTCGCACATGGTATCGCCGAAGCGCTCGCGAAACGACCTCGGGTAGGCCAGGAGCAACCAACGGTAGATAGGACCGGACGTGCTGTTCATGCCTCTGCCTGTTGTGTGTCTTCGAGTCGTCGGGCGTGATTCACCAGGTCAGCCATCCGCTCCGTTTCCGCAGCGATGACCGCGTGTCCCAACCGAGTCAGTCGATAATATCGACGTCGTTGGTCGTCACGGTCGGGTGCAGGACGGTGTTCGGACTCCTCGACCAGACCTTCGTCGAGCAGGCGCTTGAGCTGTCGGTAGAGTGGCCCCGTCTCGAGTCGGAGGCGGTTTTCCGAACGCTCGCGAACCCTTTGCATGATGGCGTAACCGTGGCGCTCCTCCTCGGCCAAAGCCAGTAAGATGTGGTACACCAATGGTTTAACCGGAAGGAATCCGTCGATGGCTTCCTGGCCGAATGCTGGCATTTGGGCCCCCGCATATGAATACAAACAGTATATATACAGTTTGTACGTAACTGAAGTGACGAAGTTCCAGACATGGTGGCGGCTCGCTTCGTGGCTGCCCTGTGCATTCCAGCGTGCGCGACGGCTGACGCTGACGGGCGTGGAGAACCGCGTTCCGTGACTTAGCTGTGCTGAAGGATTACGTTGGCTGGTGATTCCTTATATATGAGACGGCTACGCGTCAGCGGTGGAGTGGGCCAACCTCCGGGATCGTAAACTCTTAACCATTCATTTGCGTCAACTAATCGCCACCAGGGAGATAAAATGGCGTCGCCGATTTCTGTCGCACGGTTCGTCGAGGAACTCGAGAAGCTGCATAAGGGGATGGTAGGCGGAGGTTTCAAACCGGGGGAGTACGATCAGCGACTGGCAAAGACCATCCAGGAGCTTCGGGAGAGACGCATCGAGGGCGACCGGTCTGAAATTGCGGCAGCACTGGACGCCTGTCTCAAGAGTGGTACGATCACCGACTCCGTGAGGGTCCACTTGCAGAAGCGACTCGATCTGGACTGAGGAAAACATCAGAGAGACCGAGGGAACTAGTGGGCAGTAGGCAGTAAAGCGTCCGGCATTTGGAACACCCCTACAGCCCAACTGCCTACTGTCTTACGGCCTACTCATACCGCAACGCGACCATTGGGTCTACGAGCGTGGCCCTTCGCGCTGGGAAGAAACAGGCTGCGGCGGCCACCGTGGTCAGTAGCAATGCGACTCCCGCAAACATCCTCGGATCCGTCGGAGCCACATCGTATAACAACGTGCTCAGCAGCCGTGTGAGCCAGAATGCCGCTACGAGTCCGCTCATTATCCCTGCGAGCGCCATCGCCAATCCTTGGCGCATGACCATGCCGAGCAGGTCTCCGTCCGCCGCGCCCAAAGCCTGCCGAAGCCCGAGTTCTCGGGTCCGCTGATTGACCGCGTAGGACATGACTCCGTAGATCCCGACGCCGGCGAGGACCAGCGCAAGCAAAGCAAACACACCCACCAACAGCATATGGAATCGTGGCGAAGCGACCGTTTCGGCGATTGCCAGTTCGACGGTGGTGATGTCGTCTAGGGGAATGGTGGCATCCACGGCCCAGACCTGTTGCCTGATCGCCTCGGCGAGCGGCAATGGATCGGTTGCGGAGCGAACCACGACGTAGGCTCCCGGCCATGGCTGTTGCCGGAACGGCGAGTACATGGTGGGTCTCGGGACGCTTTCCGCTAACGGGGTGACGTTGCCGACCACTCCAACAATCTCGACTGCCGGCCTCGAGAGCTGCTTGCCGATTGGATCGTCACCACCGAAATGGGCATCGGCAAAGGCTTGGTTGATCAGGATCACCCTCGGAGCGGTCTCGTTGTCCCGGTCGTCGAAAAAGCGACCTGCTTGCAATGGGATCCCGACCACGCTGAAGAAATCAGGCGACGTGGAGTGCCACCTGACCCTCGGCAGATCGATTCGTGGGTCGGGATCGGTGGCGATTTGGATCGACAAAGTGAGGCCCCGGGGGGCCATGGGGTTCATGGTGGACAAGACCGCGGACTGCACTCCTGGCAATGGCCGCACGCGTTCCAACACGTCGTCGAAAAGAGCGATGGCATTGCGTTCCAAATGCAGGGTGCCGGGTTCAACCCGAACGAGGAGTACGTTTTCGGTTGCGAAACCACGCTCGAGGTGGAGCATTCGACTAAAGCTCGTGATGAGCAGGCCGGCGCCGATCGCCAACACCGTTGTCAACGCCACCTCCGTGATCACGAGGCCTCGTTGCACGCGGCGCACCGAAACGTTGCCGGTCTGCGCCCGTCCCTCGGCCTTCAGGTTGGCGTGTAGGTCGGGTCGGGAGGCCTGCAGTGCGGGTAATAGCCCGAAAACGGCGCCCGTGATGACGCTGATAACGGTCATGGCGGCGACGATTCGACCATCGAGTGCGACCTCGGCCAGGCGAGGGGTGTTCTGCGGGCTGATGGCCAGAATGGTATCCAACGCCCAATAACCCGCCAACAGCCCGGCGCCACCACCGAGCAGAGCCAGTAGCAAACTTTCGGTGAGGAGTTGACGGACGATCCGCGAGCGGCTCGCCCCGAGGGCCGTGCGCACGGCGACCTCTTGTTGCCGTGTGGTACCGCGAGCCATCAACAGGTTCGCAACGTTGGCGCATGCGATCAACAGGACAAACGCGACAGCCCCCAGCAAAATCAACAAAGGTGTTCGCGCGTTGCGAACCAACATCGCCTGCATGGGTTGCACCCACGCGGATATGTTTTCGTTGAGGTCCGGCTCTGCCGCTTCTAGTTGAGCGGCAAGGACGCGAATTTCTGCCGAGGCTTGTGCCACCGAAACGCCCTGCGCGAGCCGCGCGATCACGTGAAACTCTCGGTCTTCGTCCTGATTGTCGCCGATGAGCGGTCTCCAGACGTCGGCGGACAGCGGATACCCGGATGTGTGAGGCAGCACGCCTACCACGGTGAATGGTTGAGCCCGGATGTGGACCGTTTTCCCGATGATGGATGGATCGCTTCCGTAGCGAGCTTGCCACAGCGCGTGACTCAGAATCACTACCGGAACGCCGCGCTGAGTGTCATCCGGTAAGAAGTCACGTCCGAGGATCGGCGAGACGCCGAACAGGGAAAACAGGCCGTCCACCACTCGGCCGATCACGATCTCGGTGGGATTACCGTAGGCATCCACGAGATCTCGCGAGGCTTGGGAGAACGCAGCGGTTGCCGTGAACGAACTGCTGTTGTCTCTGATGTACGCGTAATCGGCGAATGACAGTTCGACGAACCGGTTGTCCGCTTGCGTGTTGGTTTCCCAGATGCGGACGAGTTGCGCCGGGTTGGGGTAGGGAAGAGAACGCAGTAAGACACCGTCGACGATGCTGAAGATGGCCGCGTTCACGCCAATGCCCAATGCCAACGTCAGCACGATCACGGCGCTGAACCCCGGCTTGTTCATCAGCGAGCGAAAAGCAAAACGAAGGTCTTGTCGGACCGAGTCGAGGACGTATCGTCGAGGCCGCCTGGACCGGGAACGCAGGGCTGCGAGTCGTTCTCCGATCCCATCGTGCAGCATGCGGGCGGAGGTTCGCGTCCAATAGGCGGTCAGGCCGAGCCAGCCCCGCTGTTCCCACTCGTCACGGCACCGGTCTCGATGGGCATCGAGCAGGTCGTCGCCCAGCTCCGCCCGAAATGTCTTCGGATAGACCAGCAATAACCGTCGGAACGCACGCTCACAGAATCGCACCAAGACGTGATCAGGCATTGGCCAGCCTCCGCACTCGATCGCTTCCGGCGAGCGCCACCACGCGCCTCGCCTCGGCTGCCAGCATGCGACGGCCGGATGGAGTCAGGCGGTAGTAGCGCCGCCGCTCGTCGTCGAGCTCGGGTGCCGGCCGTTTGGCAGACTCCTCCACGATGCCCGCGTCGAGCAGTCGTTTCAGTCGGCGGTAGAGCGGACTTGGCTCGAGCCGGATTCGACCGTCTGTTCGCTGCTCCACCTCTTTGAGGATCCCGTACCCGTGGCGCTCTTCCTCCTCTAGGGCCAGCAGGATGTGAAACAGATCCGGCTTCAGCGGGGCGAACGAATCGGAGTCTAAGTCGTTGGTATGTTGTGACATACGCTCTAACTCTTTGGAGTGTCTTGCTAGCAACCAATCGGTTCTTACGACCGATCATCTCTAGACAAAGGGTCTATAGTATCTATGTACCTCATTTTGAACCGCAAGTTCCCACTGGTTTTCCGCAGTGCAACTCGTTTTGTGGGCTGAGGGGCCGAAACGGAAAGGGTCGGATATCACACGTTGAGAGGCGGTCCTGTTACAGCATGTTGTCCGTGGAGGCGCCAGGTTTAGGACTCGTAAGAAAATGGTACCCTAGATGGGTCATATATAAAGGAGTACATCATGACAGGCGCACCACGGCCATCATATACAAATGCTCTGACCAAACTGTGTCAGGATGGGCTCGATATCGCTCGGTATCTCCACCAGTGTCCGGAGGATCTGGGCGAGAGGGCGCGGTTGAAGAAGATCCTCGGCGAGATCCAGCGCGATCCGACGGTCAGGATGCGGCGGGAGTTTCCCAAGATCGCGATTGAGATGGAGCGAACGCTTAGGGGAGAGGCCGATCAGATGTCGGCCGAGACCCTAGCGGAGGGTTTCGAGCGCATGACCCGTCTGTGCGATATGGCGAAGAGCGGGCTCTTGTAGGGGAGAGGTGAGATGTGAGAGGTGAGAAGGCCCCCACCCATTCCCAGGGTGGTGTGTGGGGCCCCCTCACCTCTCACTTCGCACCTCTTACGTCTCTAACCATCCTCTCCCGAACTCACCCCCAAGACCGACTTTCCAGCCAACATCAACCCTCTGGGACTTTAGGGCGTCTAATGGGTAAGAACGTCGATAACGTCTGGGGCTCTGCCCCTACCCCCGTGTGGAGGATCTGGCTGCGATGAAAGATTGGCACTTCAGGATTCCGACCGCCATTGGTGGACTCCTGGCACTCGTGGTGCTATGGGGAGAGTTCGGGCACACGATGGGGCTGCCGAGTTGGAAGGCCGAGTCGTCCGGTTCGGCCGGCCCGCGGCAGCACGAATTTCGGTGGCAGAGGGTGCTCGATGCCGGAAAGACGATTGAGATCAAGGGGATCAACGGCTCGGTCACGGCCGAAAAAGCGAGCGGCAACCGCGTCGAGATCATCGCGGTCAAGGTCGGCAAGCGGAGCGACCCCCGCGAGGTGAAGATCGAGGTGGTCGAGAGCGCCGAGGGAGTGACCGTGTGCGCGGTCTATCCCGGTTCCAGCCCGTGCGGTTCGGGGAGTAGAGGTCGAACCAACATCCGGAACAACGACGTCCAGGTTCGATTCAACGTGCGCGTTCCCGAGGGAGTGCGGCTCGTGGCCACCACGGTGAATGGGTCGGTGAAGGCCTCCGCGTTGGAGAGTGATCTCGTGGCGCGCACCGTGAACGGCAGCATCACCCTTTCCACGACGGGTCGTGCGGAGGCGAGCACGGTCAACGGTACGATCATTGCCGAGATCGGCGCGACGAATCTGAGTGCAGACCTCGTGTTCAGCACCGTCAACGGCAGCATTTCCATTGAGGTGCCCGAGGGATTGAATGCGGACATCGGGGCGTCGACGGTGGGCGGTCGGCTGTCGAGCGATTTCCCGTTGATGATCGACCGGCGCCGCATGCACGGGACGTTGGGTTCCGGAGGTTACGAGCTGAAGCTGAGCACCGTCAACGGGACCATCCGCCTGAAGCGAGCGCGGTAGCCGAACCTCATCAAGTAGGGGAGGGGGACCCCGTCAGACCCTGCCGCTCCAACAGCGGGTCGAGACTGGGTTCCCGCCCCACGAAGCCCTTATAGAGATCCATCGGGGGCTGGCTGTTTCCTTGTGCCAGAATGTGCTGTCGGAACTCCCGGCCCACGGATTGATTGAAGACCCCATTATCCCGAAATCGGGTGAATGCGTCGGCGTCGAGCACCTCCGCCCACTTGTAGGAGTAGTACCCGGCCGCATATCCCACCGAACTCGAGAACAAGTGCCCGAAGCTTGCGATGAAGCCGTAGTCCTCCGGGAGTGGGGCCGGGCAGTGCTTTTGCAAGACTTCCCGCGCATACGAAGCCGCGTTGGTGTCTCGAGTCCTGTCGTATTCACGGTGCAACTTGAGATCGAGGCTTGCGTAACCCACCTGCCGCATCTGGGCGTTCGCCGCCCGATATGTTCTCGCCCGCTTCATTTTGTCGAACAGGTCGTCAGGGATCGTTTCCTGCGTCTCGAAGTGCTTTGCGAAGAGGTCGAGGGCTTCGCGCTCCCAACACCAGTTTTCCATGATCTGCGATGGAAGCTCCACGAAGTCCCAAGCGACGTTCGTGCCGCCGAGACTGCGGACGGAAACCTGGCTGAGGCATAGGTGCATGAGGTGGCCGAACTCGTGGAACAATGTTTCGACCTCCCGGTGGGTGAGTAGCGCGGGCTTTCCACCCACGGGCGGGTTCACGTTGGCACAGATGAGACCGAGATGCGGATCGCCGGGTTCGGCGAGCAACAGCCCGTCCATCCATGCTCCCGCCCGCTTGCTCTCGCGGGGGTAGAGGTCGACATAAAACGACGCCAGGTGTTGGTCGTCATCGTCGACGAGCTTGTACGTCCGAACCGCAGCGTCCCAAACGGGCAGGTCCTGAGACGGAAACACGCGTACCCCGTACAAACGGTTGACGGTTTCGAACAAGCCGTCGAGGACATTGTCGACAGGGAAATAGGGTCGCAGTTGTTCTTCATCGAAGTCGTACAGCTTCGCCCTGCGTTTCTCGGAGTAATAATCGATGTCCCAGGGTTGCAGAGAGGTGTTGTTCGTGCCGATCTCCTCGTGGGCGAAGCGTTCGAGGGCGCGGTTTTCCTCGTAAAAAAACGCCAGGGTTTTCGCACGCAGATCCGCCAAGAACTTCCCCGCCACAGCGCCCGATCCAGCCATGCGGTCCTCCAACACGAGGTCGGAGAAGTCGTCGTAGCCGAGAATAGCGGCTTTCTCGGAACGGAGTTTCAGGATCCGCTCGATCAGCGCCCGGTTGTCCCAATCTCCTTTGGTCGCGCGAGTGTTATAGGCTCGCCACATCTTCTCGCGCAGCGACCGATCGTCGAGGTAGGTCATGACGGGAATGAGGCTTGGCGCTTGCAAGGTAAAACGCCACCCGCTCAGTCCCTTCGATTCCGCGCTCGCGCGCGCGGACTGTTTGGCGGATTCGGGCAAGCCGTCCAGTTGGTTCTCGTCTTCAATTACGAGATCGAACGCGTTGGTAGCGTCTAAGACGTTTTGCGAAAACTTGGTGGTGATCTCGGCCAATTCGACGTTGATTGCGGCGACCACTTTTTTGCCGGCGGCATCCAGGTCGGCGCCTTGGCGACGGAATTCGTCCAAGAGCTTGCTCAAGTGTCGCGCGCGTGGTCCCCTCAGCTCCTTGCCCGCCGGGCTCTCCCCAAACGTGCGGAGGGCATCCCACAGACCTTCGTCGAGGAGCACGCTCGACCAGAACGCACTGAGCTTCGGCTGGATCTCTTGGTGGGCTTCCCGCAAGGCCGGGTACGTCGCTACGGATTCGAGGTGGCTAACGACGCCACTGGCCCATTCGAGCCTCTCGGTGGCGCGTTCCAGCGCCCCAAGCGTGTTGTCGTAATCCCGTTCGCTCTCGACTGCGATGATCTCGTCGATCTTGGCCCGTGCCTCGATCAAGAGTTGTTCGATGGCTGGCCCGACATGTTCAGCGCGGATCTCATCGAACGGGACAGCGAACGCGATGTTGAGTAGCGGGTTTCGTGGCATGGCGAGTTGGGTCATCCCGGTTTGGTCCAAAATGTACCCGGTCGGCCAAGGCCGGGGCAGGGAGTGAAAATTGGGGAGCAGGGAGCAGGGAGCGGGCCCCATCCACCATGTGGGGTTGGGTCTGTTCCCCGCTCCCGGCTCCCGGCTCCCCAATTTGAAGTCGGCGGACATCGCTATTGCGTCACGGCCGATCTCATTGTATTTGGATCGTATCAAGGCTTGCAGTTTCCAGACGACGGCCCTGTAGGAGGTGAAATGGCAGCAATTCAACTGTTCGACAATGAGTCCGGCGAGCCGATTGGGGCGATCACGCGAAAGCAGCTCGATTTCCTGATTGACCAACTGGAGGAAGAGGCAACGGATGATCGGGATTATCACATCAACCGTCCAACGATCGACATGCTGGATGAAGAACACGGAGAAACCGAACTCATCGAACTGTTGAGGGAGGCACTCGGCAACCGTGACGAGATGGAAATCAGGTGGGAGGAGATCTGACGACGGTCGGAAGGGCGGGCGGAACGAAGCTAGGGTGGTTGCCGTGTGATGAAGAACACGGAGAAATCGAACCCATGGAACTATTGAGGGAAGCACTCGGCGACCGTGACTAGATGGAGAGTAGAGGGGAGGAGATCTGACTACGGACGGAACGGCGGAACGAAGCTAGAATAGCCGGACCGGGACCACTCGATTTACGTGGTCAGAGCGTACAATTATGGACTCCCTGCATTCTCCAATCGACCCGCAGTTTTTCGCGCTCCAAGAGGCGCTCGCGGGCAAATACTCGCTCGAGACCGAGTTGGGACGGGGCGGCATGGGTGTGGTGTACCTCGCCCAAGACGTCCAGCTCGATCGGCCCGTGGCCCTCAAGGTCTTACCTCAAGAATTCGCCGCTCAAACGGAAGTGCGCGACCGTTTCCTGCGCGAGGCACGCACCGCGGCGAAGCTTTCGCATCCGAACATCGTTCCCATCTTCGCCGTAGACGAGGTTGGCGAGTTCGTTTACTACGTCATGGCCTACGTGGCCGGTGAGACCCTTGGCCAGCGAGTTCAATCGCGGGGGGCACTTCCGCCTTCCGAGAGTGCGCGCGTTCTCAAGGAAATAGGATGGGCCTTGGCGTACGCCCACTCGCAAGGTGTGGTGCATCGCGACATCAAGCCGGACAACATCTTGTTGGAAGAGGGTAGCGGTCGCGCGCTTGTGGCCGACTTCGGTATTGCGGGTCTGTTGGAAGGCTCTGGCCCGATGGGTGTAGGGGAGATCATCGGGACGGCCGAGTTCATGAGCCCCGAGCAAGCCAGCGGGCAGGGAGTGGATGCGCGGAGCGACATCTACTCGATGGGCGTGGTGGCGTTTTACACGGTGTCGGGCACGCTTCCGTTTCACGACGCAAGCGCCGCCGAGGTGTTGCGGCAGCATCGAGAGGAGCCGCCGCCGCCGG
>JAPULP010000036.1 GCA_027294815.1 Gemmatimonadota bacterium
GCGACGCCGGCCGACGAAAGAACGCTTGGACGCGATGTACCGTTTCGCGTCCAGCTTCCGCAAGTGAAGGCTCAACACGCCGTCCACCACGTCCAGTCGTTTCTTCAACGTCGTGAAATCGAGCGGCCCGTCGGTCTGCAACGCGGTGAGGGCGCCGAGCCGCACGGGTCCGTGGACTGCTGTATCCAAACCGTTGAAATCGATGGGTCCCACGGAATCACGGCGCCGACGACGTAACGAGCGACCGCATCTGGATAGCGATGATGGACGCACACGACAACCCGGCGACGACCCCCGTCGCCGCCGCCGCGATCAGCATCCCGCTCGGTGAAAGGATCGGCACCGCCGCGCCGAACACGAGCAGGGGAACCGCCAGACCAAACCCCACTCGCCGCCAGGGACTGGTGGTCGCATAGACCATCACCACGACCCCGACAAAAAACGCGGTCGAAGAGATCAAGTATGACACCGGGGTTCCCACACGGAGTTGCCATAGGAGAAAACCCGCGACGATGGGTCCGGCGACGAGCTTGGCGGCGGCGACCCTGCGCACCTCCCGCCACGCGACCGGCGCCACCGCCCGCGATCCCCCTGCCCGCACGGTCCATGTCATAACCGCGAGCACGATTACCGACGCTCCGGCTCCGGTTACACCGGCCACCGTAGCCGATCCCGTCCATGCCGCCACCGCGCCGAGGGCGGAGACCGCCGCGATGGCGAGCCAAGCGGCGCAGGTCTTTCGGTCGAACGGATACCCGGTCCCCAACGCGTCTTGCATGGCGGCCAGATCCCGTTGAACTCGATGGATGTCGTGCGGTGTCTCGCGGTGCATGGCGTCTCTCCTGTCCGGCCCATATACTCAAATAATTTGAGTATTCGCCATTTGTCAACGGCCGGGGGATTGACGACGGCTGAAGCCGCCGCTCGGCTATCTGTCGCTGAAGCGACACAGCGGCAAGTCAGTTCTTCGACCGCCTCTCCACCGCCATAGCCGCCCCATATCGTATCGAGCGCAAAGCTTAGCAAGAGGGGGACGGGACCGTTAGCGCCCCTTCTGGGCCTCCCTCGCCAGCGTCGTCAAGCTCCGATCCCGGTCGTTCCAGGCGTCGAGGACGTCACGCGCCCAGAGAAATTCGAAGTCCTGGCTCCGACCCGTAGCGCGTGCGACCTGAAACCAGTCGTGGGCGTCCTCGTAGCGCCCCTCGGCCTGCGCCTTGATGCCCAGATAGTACGCCACTTCACATCGCCGCTGGGGGGTCGTGGCGATGGAGAACATGGTCTCTTCGCCGACCAGGTCCATGAGATACCTGCCCATCAGGAAGTAGTCATCATCTCCTCCCCGGGCGTAGTGCGCCGCGAGGCTGCGCCTCCAGGCAGGTCTGGGGCTGGGCGCCCGCACGTACGCGGCCGCCCGCGTGAGCCATATCGACTCGGCATATCGATCGACGTCCGGTCGCGTGATGAGATCCCAGAGCAGCTCGTCATCGCCTTCGGAAAAAATCTCGAAGCCGAGTGCCGCCTTTGATACGTTGGGGAGCTTGGGCCGAAGCCATCGCAGGGCCGCGTCCCTATCTCCTTGCGAGCCGAGATATCGATACGCCACAATCGGAAAGCGTAAGGTGTAGCGACCGTTGCCTACCGGAAGCTGCGACTGGAGTGCGAAGGCCAGGTCTGCCCGTCCGGCGGCGAAGAGCCCGGCGGGAAGGTGCCGCGCGGTCCACGGGGGAACACCGCCCGTCAACAGGGCCGTGAACGCCGCCTCGGCTTCGGCCAGGGGCCGGTCTCCGAATACAGAGAGGAACGCACGCGTCACGTGCTCCCGCCAATCGGAAGCCCACACGGTGTATCCATCGGGTCGCAGGACGGGAACCACTTCGGCAAAGTCTCCCCTGCGCCACAGGATCTCGGTCAGCACCGAACGGCCCCAGGCCGAGCCCGGACGGCGATCCACGAGACGGTCGGCGAGCGCGCGGGCGGAATCCAGACGGCCCATCGCTCCCAGCACGAGGGCCATGCGACCCATGGCGCCGTTCTGCCGGGAATTCACGACACGCTCCGCGTAGCTCAATGAGGCATCGTACTCGCCCAGACGATAGAGGAGTCGCGACATGGCGTTGGTCGCATTGATGTGTGCGAAACCATCCTGCCGCTCGTGGCGGCTCAGCCAGTTTTCGAGGACGGGGAGGACGGCGCGATAATCCTGCTGCCCCTCGAGGAACCGGACGTAGGTCTGTAGAATGGACCAATCGTCCGGGTAGTCTTCGATGAGCGCCAACGCGCTCCTCTCGATCGCGGTGGCTGAGACGAGGTCGACCTCGACGATCAGATCGAGCGCGTGTTCTCGAATCCCAGCCTCGAAGGCCGAATCGGATACGGCTCGCAGGATCGTTTCGTAGTCTCCGTCATGCAGTGCCACCCGAAGGGCGGTCCTCCGATAGGCAGGTTCGGCCATCCTCAGCAGGCCGCGGTAATATTTCTCGGCGGTCCGGAGGTCCCGCAAGTTGGGCGCGGCGATCGAGGCCACGGAAGATTGGTGACTGGGACGCGTGTCGAGTCGCCGCACGAATTCCGCGGCCGAGGATACGAACTCGTCAGCGTTCTGGTGCTTCCGTAACTGGTCGAGGGTGCGGTCGAGTAGGATCTCGCCGAGATCGAGCTCCCGGACGTCGGACACGAGGTCCTCGGGGTTGCCTCGACCGGCTTCGGACGCCACGAGATGACCGTACCACCGATGCAGCTGCTCGCCGATTCCGGGCGGTGCTCCTTCTAGTGTTGCGAGGACCCGCTCGGCGGAAGGGACGTGCCCCAGCCGGAAGAGGGCGTGCACGGCTTTCTGATAGATCGCCGAATAGAAGTGATCGGCGAAATAGGAGCGGTACGTGGTTGCGTCGAGCAGCGGTCCGGCGTACTCGTCGTCGAGCGCCGCCAGGTCCTGTTCGAACCGGGGAATAATTTCATTGGGGCCAACTTGGGCTCGAACGAGAGCGTCGTTGATGCCGATTGGTCCGTCGATGAGGCCCAATCGAGCTGCTAATCGGCGCCAACTATTGACCATCCGAAAGCTCCAGGGTCCGTTTCCGGTCGCCAACCAGAGTTCCCCGATGGCCGATCGAGTGGCCATGTCGAGCAGATAGTTTCCCGCACTGAACTCCCCCATCTTGAGTTCCGGTTTGAACACGCCCAGACCACGGCTTCGCCGGAATCCGTGCTGGAGCTGCCAACGCCGTAGGGCGTCGTCATCGTCAGCGGTAGAGAGCCGCAGCATGTACAGGAACCGGCCGAGCGGATCGCCGTCGGCACCTTCGACCAGGCTACGAAGATCCTCGGTCGCGCGGAACACGTAGGGGCGGACGGGGTCGCGTTGGGAAAGAGCCGTCGCCAGCGACTCGGCGTGCGTGCTGAACCCCATCTCCAGCGCGAGCAACGCCTCTTCGCGGGTCACGTCGATGTCCGTCAAGGTTTTGGTCATGACGGCGATGGCAAGCGCCTTGCCACGCAAGCGATCCGCGACCCCAACCCAGTCCAGGCTTTGCACGGTAAGCAGGACCAGTCCTCTGGTCGCCAGCGCGAGAAATTCCTTCGGGAGCCCCCGGCGGCCCCAATGCTTCTCCATCCTTCGCAACGCCTCGGCCACATCATGCGCGTGGAATTCGCCGAGCTTCTCGTTGATGAACTCCATGTCCGAAGCCCGAGCAGCCGGCCCGAACTCCAAGGGAAAGCGTCGGTTGAGATTTTCGACCCACGCGGTCAGCAGGGTCGCCGCGTCACCGAAGTCCGGTAATTCCGGCAGATTGCCAACGAGTTCGCTCTGATAATGGATCACCCACGATCCGTCGCGGAACGCGACGCGGAGGGTGTCGGCGGGACGATGGGACAGCTGGCAATCCACCTCGGCGATGGCGTAGAGAAACCGGCGGTCGGGTTTGAGGCGGTATCGATCGCGCACGACCTGTGGCATGTCGCGAGGCGCCACGTCGAGTACGGAGCGGGGCTCGAGCCCTTCGTAGACCAACGTCGGAACGACGGGGGTTCCGGTACGGGGATTCCCGCAGTAGGGGGGTCGTCCACATCCGGACGCACAGAGGACGATGAACGCGATGCACGCGAAGGTTTTCATGTGGATGCGTCTCATTGGCCTTTCATTAGTAAGGAATATGTTGGCGGTGAGCGGGTCGGGGGGTGATGGG
>JAPULP010000360.1 GCA_027294815.1 Gemmatimonadota bacterium
TCGCCGCCTGGAGTTTCTCTAGGTGGGAAATCTTGGAATCGAGGTCAAAGGTACCCTCGGAGTTCAGTCATTCGGCGATCGATCTCGCTCAACCTATCGAGCACGTCACTCACAATCGGCTCCCTGTGGTCTCGATGAATATCAGGCGAGCCGTCACACCCCGAACGGGCCGACGGCTCGTCATGACAACAATTTAGCGGCCTGCAAGGTTGCTGCACCACCCTAGAAAACCGGCTGTCCCCCCGCGAGAATCTCGTTCAACGCCTCGGTGAAGAATGGGGTCGAGTTGGCGATTTCCTCGCCCACCTGCTGCACGTACTCATCCCAACTCTTCTTGATCTCCTCGTCAAAGGCCTCTTTGAGACTGCCGTCGTCGACGGCCTTCTGCCGCTTCTCCGGCTGATACACGATCATGTCAGAGATCAGAGCCCTGGCCAGGCGCCGGGCCTTTTGTTTCGGGTCCTTCGACATGAAGGGGTTGAGCACCGGTTTTGGCGCGGCGGGTGCGGGCGTCGAGGGCGCCGCTGTAGCCGCCGGGGCCACGGGTGGCTCGGGTGGCTCGGGTGGAGCAAGCGTCGGGGGCGACACCGGAGAGGCAGCTGGCGCGGGGGGCGCCGCAGCCACGGGTGGCGCTGCGGGCATCTCCGGCTTCGCTGGAGGTGGAGAGGCCGGTTTCAGTGGCATTCCCGGGGTGGGCCGGAACACCGGCGCGGTTGGACGCTGGGGCTCCTGAGGGGCCCTTGTGGGCCTCTGGCCCGAACGTGGCGGAGCGAACGGCCGCGCGACCCGCAGGCCCCCCTTTTCCACGGGAGGTCGATGGACGGGCGCCGCGGCGACCGGTGCCGCTAGCGTCGGAGGTGCTAAAGGCGACGCCGGGGGCTCTTCCGGCTCGACGGGCTGGCTGGGCGCGGCGTCGCTCGCCGCCGTAGCCGGCTCCGGCGTTGGCACGACCGGGCTGGGCGGCGGCGGCGATGGGGCGGCGGGGGCGGGGGCGGGGGCGGCTACCGGAGAAGGTGCAGGAGGCGCCTCCTGTTCAGACGGCGCAATGAACGCATCGCCCAACACGGCGGCCGCTAAGTCCTCCTGGCTCAGTCTAACCGCAGGCATAGGAGCGGTATCGCCCAGCGCCGACCCGGAAGCCGGGACGGAGACGGGGGGGGGAGCGGGAGCGACGCCTCCTTCATCACGAGCGATCGAGATCACATTGGAGCACACCGTGCAGCGCGCACGCGCGCCGGCTTCCGTCACCTTGCTGGGATCGATCCTGTAGATCGTGGCACACGACGAACAGCGTACGTTCATGGTTGCGCGGGCCCTCCCGGATCTCTCGAACCCTCTTCTGAGTCGCGGCGCCGGTCGACAACGAACACCGATCCGGGCAGCGTCTTCGCGTAACTCTTCATTTCAGTCGCCAGTTCACTGGCGCGCGCCGGATGGCCAAACCGGCGGTGTTCGTTGGTGACGATCCCAATCGACAACGTCATCAACGGCACACGATAAAGTTGGCCCCGCCGATCTCGTCCGAAAAAATACCCTGCTCCGCGGTCTTGTGCATTGTATTGATATGGGATCAACTCGTCAAAAACCGAAATGATCTCGCTACACACAGCCTGTACGTCGTCGAGTGAAAGCACCATGATGAAATCGTCCCCACCGATATGGCCAACGAACCCTCTTTTGGGACACATACCCTTCACGACGTCACTGAGAATTCGCGACACCAAGAAAATGACGCGATCGCCATCCCGGTAGCTGTACCGATCGTTGTATTCCTTGAAATGATCGAGATCCGCATAACAAACCGCAAACTGCTCCGAGCGATCGATTCGGATGCGCATGGCACGGTCGATTTCGGTCGTGCCCGGCAAACGCGTCGAGGGATGCACGGACACGTTGCGCTCGGTTCTCAGGAGCAAGCCGTCCAGCCGCGCCCGCTGCTCACTGACCTCGAAGAGCGGCGTGAGCACCTCATCGGCCCCGGCCTCAAACCACTCTCCCACCGCGTCGGTGGCGTGACCGTTGGCGACAAACGCGACAGGAACGATGGCAGTGTAGGGGTCGGATTTGAGAGATCGGCAGAAGGCCAGCCCTTCGGCAACGGCACTCTCGGCATCGACAACGACGAGCGCCGGTGGGCTACGGACGGCATGAGCCTCCGCTACGTCGCTCTCTCGATGCTCGATGAGAGCGAAATCCTTGGCCTCGACCCAAGCCAAAATGACGTCTGGAACAGGCCGACCGGCTGGAGAAAAGTAGAGTACCGTGGGACGATTCCGCACCAATCTCCGCCCGCAGATAGCTTGTAAGATAAAAAGAGACCTTAACTTAGGAGCCTTCGACTCCGAAGTCAATCAAACCTGCCCCAAACGATGTCCAGGACAATATGAGGGCTTGGTGCCTTAGAATGTGACAGTCACTATCCATTCCAGCCGCGTCACGAACCCGTTGGGCTCCCGGCTCCGGACCCGAGTCGCCACCGCCACCGGATGCTCGGAGGTCGATAAGCGGCCCGTGACGAACGCGTCGAGCGCACTCTTTTTTTTCCGTGGCTATCATGGAGCGCCAACTCGCTTATCACGCGCAAAACGCCACGCAAAGGTCAGATCCCCGCCCGCAAACTGATGTAAACTGGCTCGTCGAAGTTGGAGGAATCGTAGAAGACCCTCGCGAAGTCGACAGTGAACCTCCCGAACGTCACACCCAGCCCCACGGACGGACCACTCGCCTCGGAATCGATCAACGCATAACCCGTGCGCAACCGAATGAGGTCGAGGTAACCCAACTCCACGCCGATTCGGGCCTGCGGATCGCTGAACGTACCCCAATCGTTCTCGATATCGATCAAGAACCTGGCGTCCAACGGTGGTACGTCGGGCGACGGTCGTGGCAATGTCACCCGGTAGGAAAAACCAATATCCAACTTGGTCGGCAACGGATCGGCTTGGTCGCTGTCCTCCAGCTGCAACTTGAACCCGGCGTGACGGACCACGGCGCCAATGCGGAGCGGAGAACCCGCCGGCGCATATTGTACACCAACGTCCACCCCGTGAGTCGTCCCCACCACCGAGGGAAAAAGGGCGCAGTCACCCGAGCAGTCTTGCCGCAATTGGATGATTTTGTAATTCAAGCCGAAGGCGAAGTCCCCGTGAACTCGGGTCGCAAAAGAGGC
>JAPULP010000361.1 GCA_027294815.1 Gemmatimonadota bacterium
GCGTTGGTCGAGGCGTCCGAGAAGGCTGGGTTCTGGTCGCTACAAGCCGGAATGTTTCCGGAGAACGCCGGCAGCATTGCGTTGCACGGGAAATGCGGGTTCCGCCAGGTGGGGATGCGTGAGCGGCTCGGCAAGATGGAAATTGGGCCGATGAAGGGGAAGTGGCGGGATGTGTTGCTGTTCGAGCGGCGCAGTCCGACAGTCGGAGTATGAGAATCTGGTGCATGGAGTGGGGAGTGGCCAGTAGCCAGTGGCCAGTAGCTACTCCCCACTCCCCACTCCCCACTGTCCACTGTCCACTGTCCACTGTCCACTGGCTACTGGCTACTGGCCACTGGCTACTCCCCTCTAAGCGCCTCCATCGGATCCACACGCGTGGCGCGGCGTGCCGGTATGTAGCTCGCGAGCAGCGCAACGACGGCGAGCAATGCGGGGATGCCGACGAATGTCGTGGCGTCGGCGGATGCAACACCGAACAGAACGCTCTCGAGCACCCGAGTGGTGGCGAACGCGAGAGCCACACCGATACCGATGCCGAACGCCGTCAGCTTTGCTCCCTGGGCAACCACGAGCCGGATCACGTTGCGGTCCGATGCTCCCAACGCGGTGCGGATACCGAACTCGTGAACGCGGCGGCTCACCGAGTAGGCGATCACACCGTATATCCCACCGCCGGCCAGCACGAGCGCGCCCGCGGCCAACAGGGTGAGAACGGCGGCAACGCCTTGAAACGGCCCCAGCGATTCGTTCACCACCTCGCTCATCGCACGTACCGACGAGATGGGCAACGAAGCGTCGGCCGTTCGGATGACGCTTCGCAACGTGGGTATCGCCGCAGACGGTTCGGCCTTCGCCGACAGGACGAGGTAGAAACTACGTCTTGGGGCCTGCATGAACGGGTGATAGACCTGCGGGCCAAAAGCTTCGTACAATCCTCCCTGCACCACATTTTCCACCACACCGACAACCGTCACCGCGCGTGGATTGTTGGGTGTGTCCCTGAAGGTTATCCGCCGGCCTATTGGGTCCTGTCCCGGAAAGTGTCGCTCAGCCAGCGCCCGATTGATCACGACGACTGGTTGGGCGTCGGCGACGTCTTGGTCCGTGAACACGCGCCCGGACAGTACGGGAACGCGCATTGCTCGGAAGTAATCAGGTGTTGCCCAATGCGCGCTGGCGAGTTGCAACTCAGCGGACTCCTCCGTTTGACCGTCGACGGTGAACTTGGTGCCCATGGATTCGAAGTTCATGGGTAGGGGATAGACGGCAGCAGCGTTCTCGATGTTGGATGCCGTGTTCAGTTGTTCCAAAGTGTTCTTCACGAATGTCAACATGTCGGCGTCGTTTTGGTAATCGGCTCGAGGCAGAGTCAAGTTCGCGGTCAGCACCTGGTCTGGCGTCAGGCCCAAATCCATGTGGCTCATGCTGCGCACGCTCTTGACCAGTAGTCCGGCGCCGATCAACAAGAAAATGGCCAGGCCGATCTCGCCCACCACGAGAAGATTGCTCAAGCGTTTCCCGCGGACGCCTTCGCTGCCCGAGCGGCCGCCTTCTTTGAGAGCGCTCGCAAGGTTGGTACGCGTCGATTGGAGCGCGGGCGCCAATCCGAAGATGAACACCGTCCCCAGCGAAACGACCAACGCAAAAACCAGCGCCGTTCCGTCCACCACGATGTTCCCGGCTCGCCAAAGAGCGTCGGGCATGGTGGCCGCAATGGGCCGCACCGCCAGAATCGCGATTGTCGTTCCCAATACACCCGCCATTAGTGCGAGCAAGGCGTTTTCGGTCAGCAGTTGACGGACGATGCGACCGCGTCCTGCTCCCATGGCCGTCCGGACAGCGATCTCGCGTTCGCGGGCTGTGCCCCACGCGAGCACGAGGTTGGCGACGTTGGCACAGCCGATTAGCAACACCAACGCCACCGCGGCGGCAAGCGTCAGAAACATCAAACGCACGATGTCGAAAAAGAAGATGAGTCCCTCCCGCAGCCCAACTACCCGTGCGCCTTTCTCGGCGTTGGTCTCGGGGTACTCGAGCTTCAACCGATTCGCAATCGTGCTGATCTCGGCGTGTGCCATCGCGACGGACACTCCGGGCTTGAGACGTCCGACGCCCAACAGACTTCCGACGCCTCTCTCGGCGTTAGCGTCGACTCGGTATGGAATCCACATGCTCACGCCGCCGAATGGAAAATTGAACTCCGGCGGCATGACTCCGACCACCGTATGCGGATTCTTGTTGAGCGAAATGGTCTGGCCGACGATGTTGGAATCCGCTCCAAAGCTGCGACGCCACAGACCGTCTCCCAGTACGACAACGCGTTCACTCTGTTCGTCGGCATCTCCAGGAATGATCCCCCGTCCGATGCTCGCCCGCACGCCGAGGATATTAAAGAGATCATCGGTCACGTATCCGGCCGTGGTCCGCTGCGGTTCGTCGGTGCCGGTTATGATCACGGGACTGTACACGTATGCGCCAAATGCCTCGAAAGATGTGGCCTCGTCACGGTAGTCGGCGAAATCCGCGTGTGCCACGCGCGCCATGTCACCGCCGAATCCCCCCCGGTTCTCGATCACCCCAAACAGGTGAACGAGCCGATCGGGTTGCTCGAAGGGCAGGGGCCGGATGAGAAACGGATTGATGACCGAGAAAATCGCGATGTTGGTTCCGATGCCGAGCGCCAGGGTGATCACCGCAAGCGCGGTGAATCCGAGACGCTTGCGCAGCGACCGGGCCGCAAAGCGAATGTCTTGCCAGAGGCCGTGCATCATCGCTTCTCCTATTGGTTGACGGGGTAAGCGCGGCCGCCGCCGGCGGTGTTTCCAACGTCTGGTAAGGCTCGGCCACATCGATGCGATCGCCTGCTTCCAATACCAGATGCCGGCGCGTAACCGGCCGCGCTGCGGGCGCACGAAGAGCAGGTACTCCTCGTTCAGGTCTCCCGTGAGCGCAAAGCGCTCCTCGGGCGCGAGGCAGCGGTTGAGGAGAAACTCAGGCAACCGGGGGGCGGTGTGCCGTTTGTGGGGCGTCATGACTTGCCGAGATTGGGTCCGGGCTCGAGCCCGCTCCACATATTGGCCAGAATCTCATTGGACCGGCTCAGGCTCTTGGCGCCCGCCGGTTCCAGCTTGAAGTAGCGCTTCGCCCGGCCGCGGCGTGCTTCAGAGCCGCTGGAGTAGCTGGATGAGACGAGGCCTTTGAACTCGAGCCGGTCGAGCGTTGAGTAGACGGCGCCGATCGACACGGTGCGCCCCGAACGGTCCTCGATCTCGCGCCGGATGGTCATGCCGTAGGCGTTGTCTCCCAACTGGA
>JAPULP010000362.1 GCA_027294815.1 Gemmatimonadota bacterium
GGTGTTGATCATTCGATCCGGATCGCTGGGCGCGATCCAGAGATCGTGGTTGTCGCCGTGCGGCACCGAGATCGGGCGGAACGTCTCTCCGCCGTCACGCGACCGATACAATCCCGTGTTGAGGGCGTACATGATATCCGGATCCTGCGGATCGGCGTATATGCGCGTGTAGTAGAACGCGCGTTGGCGGAGATTGCGGTCCTCGTTGATCCGCTTCCACGTCGCTCCGACGATGCTCGATGAGCGCCCAAACGCGATGGGGTGCGGCCGGCGACAGGGCAACACCGATCTTGCCGATCACGCCCTCTTGGGGCAATCCCTCGTTGCGTGTGATCTCCTCCCACGTTTCACCGAAATCGACGCTCTTGAACAACCCGCTACCCGGTCCACCGGACGACATGCCCCACGATTTCCGCCACGCCTCCCACAGCGTCGCGTACATCACGGCGGGGTTGTTGGGATCCACCGTGATGTCGCCGCTGCCCGATCGGTCGTCGCGATACAGAACTCTGCGCCAGGTGATGCCGCCGTTTGCCGACTTGAACACGCCCCGCTCGGGATTCGCCATGGAATGTTTTCCAAAGGCCGCAACCCACACCGTGTTGCAGTCTTGTGGATGAATCCGGATCCGGGAGATGTTTTGCGTTTCCTTTAGTCCCATGTGCGTCCACGTCTCACCGGCATCGGTGGACTTGTAGACGCCGTCCCCCTGTTGGATGTTGCCGCGCAGCTGGGTCTCACCCGTTCCGATGTACACGATGTCGGGATTGGCCTCGCAGACCTGCACGGCACCCACCGACGCACTCGTCAACTGCCCGTCGGTGACCGGTCCCCACGTCGTACCGCCATCGGTAGTCTTCCACAACCCGCCTCCCGTAGCGCCGAAATAATACTCGAGCGGCCGCGCGTCGCTGCCGGCTCCGGCCGTCGAGCGGCCGCCACGCGCGGGGCCGAGATTGGTCCAACTCAAGGCGTCGTAGAGCTTTTCGGGATAGGTCTGTGCTTCGGTTCCGACCGTCCACATTCCGGTGAAGAGGACGGTGAGCAGCGCGGCCTGAATACCGCGATTCGAACGACGGGGGAGCATCGGGGGTTACCTCGTTTGGTGGTGTATTGCGCTTCTGTCCTTAAGACAGGGCACGAAACATAGCCGCTGCGACGGTGACCTGCCAATCTGCCCGGCTAGATCCCCCTTCCTCCCCAAGCCACAGAGATCACAGAGAAAGAACGAGAGATACAGAGCCCTTCCCCCCCGCGCTCTTTTGTTGTGAGGCGAACAGCATCGATGACCGGAGATTGTTCCTCGGACGCTGCGACGTCGAGTCCAAAAAAAACCAACAAAAGGGGGGCCCGGCTTTGTGCTCTCCAACCCACTCTGTGCCCTCTGTGGCTTGGGGGGAGGTGAGGCTACGCCAGCCGTTGAAGAAGCAAAAGCCCGAACCACTGCTTGTCGTCTGTAAAGACTTCCTTAACCGCGAAATCGAAGCAGCGCAGGTAGTCTTTCATTTTGTCGAGATCGTACTTCCGGCTGATCTCCGTCATGACCATCGTGTCCTTGGGCACGGTGATCGTTCGATCGAGGGGCTGGAGATACACGTCTTGGGATTTCAAAAACCGCGCGTAGATCTCTATGCGACACCACGCCGCGTTGTACCGCGCAACGTGCTCGATCGCCCCGAGATCGATGGACGCACCCAGTTCCCGGTTGATGCGGGCGAACAAGTTCTTCGTAAATTTTGCCGTCACACCAGCCGCGTCGTTGTAAGCCGCGTGCAGGATGGATTCGTCCTTGACGAGGTCGATTCCCAAAAGTACGAAATCGCACGGCGCCAACGCATCCGACACGCCCTGCCAGAATACATCCGATTCCCGTTGATCGAAATTCCCGATGCTACTCCCAAGGAACACGACCATCGCCGGCGAAAATTCTTTGAATAGTGGGAATGCCCGCTCGTAGGTATCCGCGATGCCCGTGACGGTCACGGTTGGATGGCGCTCCACGATGGTGTCTCTGGCCCGCTGGAGAATACCCCCGCTCACGTCGACGGGCACGTACCGAACGGAGGACTCGGCGGCCGCGTAAGCGGACAATAAGTGGTCGGTCTTGACGGAGTTTCCGGATCCGAGTTCGATCAGCGCGACGGGACCCGTTGCATCACATATGCGCGAAGCACACCGCTTGAGGATTTCGGTTTCAGCACGCGTGAGATAGTACTCGGGCTGCTTGCAGATCTCTTCGAAGAGTCTGCTTCCTTCGTCATCATACAAAAAACGAGAGTGCAGCCAGGGCGGCGTGTCGGTCAACCCCAACGCAACCGACCTGGCAAATTCTTCGGTCGCCGCTTCTGCAGCCCGGGGATCGATTATCACGCTATCCACGTCCGAAGCGGGCGCATCTGGGGAAACAGATGCCACCAACTCGGCATGACTGAGGCGGTGATTAGAGATGGACCAACCCCTCAACTGAATGATTACGAAGAGGAAAGTTCTAACCTAGTCGGACGTCCGGGGGCGTCAATATCGAGATAATCGGCGTCAAATGTGCTTGCCTTCAGGTCCAGCCGATTCGCTAGAATCCGCCCGTCAACGGCCCCGCGGTTGCGGACGCCCACCCGGATGCCATCGCGGCTTTTCTCCGTTCGCCAACAGCCGCACGGCCTGGATCGCCGCATTAATGACGCTCGTCATGTGGTCGAAATCGACGAGATCCACCTCGTCCGACGGACGATGGTAGTCGGTGTGCAGGTTGTACGACGACAACGTGTGCGCCGGAATACCCGCCATGGCAAACGGTGCGTTGTCACTGCGCATGAAAAAATTCATCTCCGGATGCGGATCGGGTACGATCGGGCTTCCGGCATCGCGGAGCATGTCACCCATCGTCGATCGCTCGTAACCGGTGAGCCACGCATGACCCGGACCGCCGGCCATCGAATCGGGACGGCCGATCATCTCCACCTGTAGATCTGCCACCGTACGGTCGAGCGGAACCGCGGGATGCTCCATATACCAACGTGTCCCCACCATCCCAACCTCTTCGGCAGTTGAAAAGAGGAAGACCACGGTGCGCCGAGGAGCCGGACCACGGGCCAGCGCCCGCGCGATCTCCAGCACCGCCACCACCCCGGACGCGTCGTCGTCCGCGCCGTTGTAAATCGAATCTCCGTCCACCGGCTGGCCCACACCGACGTGGTCGTGATGAGCCCCGATGACGATCGCTTCGTCGCGCAGCTCCGGATCGGTGCCCCGAAGCACACCGACCACGTTCACGTCGCCCATCCGTTGCTCTTCGGGCACCGTGGTCAACTCCGACCACGATGACAGTAGCTCTACTCGCGTACGACCACCCCCCTCAACCCGCACCATGGGCACCCGTTGGAAGTACCCGCTATCCCCCGCGGGCTGCACGCCAAAGCTCTCCAGTTGCTCGGCGATGAACCGCGCCGCCGCCGCCGCCCCTGGCGATGCCAGCCGGCGACCCCTCAACGAGTCCGCCGCGAGGACCGAGAGCGAATGCCTGACATCCTCGAGGCGTGCGCCCTCGTCCTGGGCCTGAATGGCACACGCGTCCAGGGTCAGAAGGGTCATTACGGCGACAGTGACGGGACAGTTGGGTCTCATTCAGCGATTCCGGAGACGTGGGTAGAAGAATATAAAGGCCTGGGTCACGGCTTCCGCGGCTGCCTGGTCCATAAATCGGCCCCTCGGTGACCTCCGTGTCCTCTGTGGCAAAAAAACACCCCTTGCGCTGGGAACAATTATCTATTAAAAAGATAATATCAACCATCCGCCACCGGAGATCTCGATGAGCATAAGCCTGACCAAACGCGAATTGGACGTCATGTCCGTGGTGTGGCAGCTGGGCTCGGCCACGGTCGGGGAGGTGCGCGACCGGCTTCCCGACGACCTGGCGTATTCCACCGTCCTCACGATTTTCCGCACCCTCAAGACCAAGGGACACGTGCGTTACGAACAGGACGGAAAGGCCTTCCGATACCACCCACTCATCAAGCCCGACGATGCCGGCGACAGCGCCCTCGGCAGGTTGCTGAGCAAGGTGTACCAGGGATCCCGCGAAATGCTGGTGACCCGTCTGGTGTCCAACGAAGACGTGTCGCCCGAAGAACTCCGTAGCATCCGCAAAATGCTCGATGAGCGTCTCAAGGAGATGGAATAATGATCGCCGCTTGGATGTGGTACTCCATCGTGATTTCGGCATTCATCGGACTGGCGGCTGTTGCCTCCGAACGAATGCTGCGTTTGGCGGGCCGCCCCGCCCGTTGGGCGTGGGGAGCCGCCATCGTCACGTCGGTCGCGATTCCTTTGTACGCGCTCTTGCAACCCGCCGCTCCCGCCGGCGTCGGGGCCGTCGCGCTCGATACTCCCTCGAGCGCCATCGACCCGGCGTTGTTGCTGCAGTTGTTGAATGCGCCCGCCGCCTCCCCGACGTTGTCGGCGTTGACCGGCACGGTGCTGGCGGTCTGGATCACCGCGTCGCTGTTGCTGGCCGCGGTGTTGACGACCAGTCAATTGCGGGTTCGCCGCGAAACGAACGAATGTCCCGTGAAAATTGTGGACGGCGTATTGGTCCGACAGACGCAGAGGTTGGGACCGGCCGTCATCGGAAGCTTCCCGAGCATCATCGTGCTCCCGGCCTGGGTACACCGGCTCGAAACTGATTGCCAACGCCTCGTGTTGGCACACGAACAGGAGCACATCCGCGCGGGCGACCTCAAGCTTCTGTTGGGTGGATTGTTTGCCGCGGTGCTCTTGCCGTGGAACCTACCCCTGTGGTGGCAGCTGCGACGCCTGCGCGACGCCGTGGAATTGGATTGTGACGACCGCGTCATCAAGTGCGGCGCCGATCCGCGGGTGTACGGTGAGCTGTTGCTCGAGGTCGCCCGGCACCGCAGCGCCGTGATTTTTCCAGCGGCCGCGCTGTCCAACCCCAAATCGTTACTCGCTCGGAGAATTCACAAGATGATGCACCCTACTCCCAGAGCGCGCACCGCGCGCGCCGGCATCGCGGCCGCGGTGGCCACACTGCTAGTGGCCCTGGCGTGTGAGACACCAATGCCCGCCGCGGTTGAAATCGACCAGGAACTCGGGACGGTTACGACGGTGAGCTTCGTGTATGGCGAAGCGGACGTAGACAAACGGCCGGAACGCATGTCCGGACCGCTGCCCCGTTACCCGGCGATACTCCGTCAAGCCGGTATCGAGGGCAACGTCATGGTGGAATTTGTCATTACGCCGGAGGGTAAGGTCGATTCCAGCTCGGTAAACGTGGTCGAGTCGACCAATCGAGCGTTCGAGGCGCCGGCGATGCGCGTGATACGAGGAAGCTTGTACTCCCCCGGCGAAGTAGACGGCGCGCGGGTTTCCACTCTCGTCTCGCAGCAGATCCGCTTTAGCCTGGCGGGAGGATCGGCTCGACGGAGTGTCCTCACCGCTCGGATGTTGCGGTTGAGCGTCGCCGCTTTGGTCCGGACTCAGCTGAGCGATTCCACACAACCCCTGGTTGTCGTGGACGGCGTACTTGTGGAGCGTGGCGAAGCATTCATGACCAACCTCAGCCCCGACAACATCGCGCGTATCGAGGTGGTCAAAGGTGACGCCGCGGTAAAGATGTGGGGAGATCGTGCCGCCAACGGGGTCATCCAGATCTTCACGAAGCGTGCAAACATCGACAAGCATTA
>JAPULP010000363.1 GCA_027294815.1 Gemmatimonadota bacterium
GTCATCGCTACGCACTCGCCCGGGCGAACGAGATGCTCGGACGTGTTCAGGAGTTGGAAGTTGGTTATTGTCACGTGACGCTCCTCGCCGACCTGTCTAACACTCGAACCGAACGCGTCGCCGGCGGTGCCGTGTTTTTCACAGCCGGGGCGGTTTTCACCACGATTGGCGTAGTGCTCGGTATCGCCACGGGCGTTGCAGTCATCCCCGTGGTCGTAGGTGCAGCGGGTGGTGTCGCCATCGCACGAAGCAACCGCGCCCAGATCGAGCGGGTACAGGTGGCCATGGAGCAAGTGTTGGATCGCTTGGAGCGCGGCGAGATCAGCGTGCCCAAGCCAACACGAAAGAAGCACCCGGACGACTTCGTCAAGAAATTGACTGCGGAGATCAAGGACATTGGGAAGCATTGGGGGAAGTGATGGGGGGGAGAAGAGGCAGGAGAGGCCGGAGAGGCAGAGGCACGGGGGCACAGGGGCAGCAAGAGGCATCGCGGTGAGGGGACGCAGGGTTGCCGCCTTACCGCCCTACCGCCTTACAAACTCTAGCCAGGAAAGATCATGTCGGAAATAAAAACCGTCGGTGTCTTGGGCTGCGGACTGATGGGAAGAGGGATCGCGCAGGTCGCCGCCAGCACCGGTCACACCACCATTGTGCGGGACGTCGCGGACGAATTCAACGACAAGGGTAAAGCCGGCATCGAAAAATCGCTGGCCAAGTTCGTCGAGAAAGAAAAAATGTCATCCGATGATCGCGACGCCACGCTTGGCCGTCTCGCATTCACGACCGACGTGGCCGATCTGAAAGATTGCGACATCATCGTGGAGGCCATTACGGAAGATCTCGAACTGAAGAACGCGTTGTGGAAGGAACTCGACGACCTTTGTCCGGACCACACCATCTTCGCTTCAAACACCTCAAGTCTCACGATTGCCGCCATGGCCGCCGTCACGAAGCGGGCCGACCAATTCGTGGGATTACACTTTTTCAATCCGGTTCCGTTGATGAAGCTGGTGGAAGTCGTCCGAACGGTAACCACGAGCGATGATTCTTTCGGCACAGCAATGGCGTTTGCGCGCGCACTGCGCAAAGAGCCAATCGCCGCCAAGGACAATTCGGGATTTATCGTGAACTTGCTCTTGGTGCCTTATCTCATCGATGCTATTCGGGCCCGGGAGCAGGGAGTCGGTACTACCGGCGACATCGACAAAGGGATGGTTTTGGGAACCGGTCATCCTATGGGCCCCTTCACGCTGTTGGACTTCGTCGGGCTCGATACGACCTACAAGATCGCGGAAATCATGTTTGACGAGTATCGTGAGAATCGATATGCGCCCCCACCGCTCCTGAAGAGAATGGTATTGGCGGGTTGGTACGGAAGGAAATCAGGGAAAGGGTTTTACGATTACTCGACAGACCCGCCGACGGAGTCGAACCTCGGACTCTAGAGCTACCTTCACCGTCGTCACGCTCGTAGCGCTCGTGACGACCGCATGCGCGTCGGTCGGGACGGTTCGCCCGCCGTTCCAGCCTCTGTACCAGGCGTTTGTCGACACCGTCAGGGTCGATGGGAGTGATTGGACAGGAGAGTTGGAGCGGCGCAATATAGACGGGCGGCTCGACAATCGCGATACGCTTCTCATCGAAATGGCGGAGCTGATCGGCGAGCTCGAGCAACGCAGCATCGAGGAGGGCCTTGCCGTTCGAGTGGCAAGCGTGCTGGACGGATACCTCGAAACGCGATGGTTCGACGTCGTATCGAAGCAGTCCAGCGATCGAGAAGTGGCTCATCCCGAACGGGAGATTCTCTTGAGATTTTGGATCGATCCGGTCGGACCCTTGGGATACAAGCTTTCCGCCGAGGCGGTGTATCGGCGGGTCGCCGATCCTTCGCTCTCGTCGCGCGCCCGCGAGGTGATGGTGCCACCGGGCCACGAAGGAGAGGCCATCCTCGTTCGTATTCTCAACGGCGTGAGGGAACGCTTCAGTGGCTAACGCCAACGCCCGCTTGCCCGCGACCGACAAGCGGCACGATCGAGCATCGGGCGCGCGCAAACGCCAGTCCGGTCTCGGGATTGCAGCCGGCCGCGCGTACTGTAGCGATATGCTGCCCAAGGTGTCGCGCACGTTCGCGCTGTGCATCCGTCTGCTTCCCGCGGACCTAGAGCACCCGGTCTTGTTGGCCTACCTCCTGTGCCGTATCGCCGACACGATCGAGGACGCCGCCGACCTATCAGGTTTGGACAAAGACGCACTCCTCAATCACCTACGGGCGTGCCTCGACGAGGAGGGACCGGACGCCGGGCCGATCGCGGCCCACTTCGAAGAGCCTCGCACCGATGAGGAAGAACTCGCAAACCAGGCAGACGTGGTGCTCAGGGAGTTCCGGCGTTTGCCCAGTTTCGAACGGTCCGCCATCCGACCCTGGGTGCAAGAGATGTGCTCCGGGATGGCTGGGTACGCATCACAATACCGTGAAGGGAGTGCGGACGAGCCCCGAACGTTGGACACGATCGATGATCTCGAACGCTACTGCTATGTCGTAGCGGGGACCGTCGGACATTTGCTGACTGACCTTTTCGGAACGGTGCGTCTCGCCGTGACCCCACGCCACTATGCCAAACTCAAGCCGCTGGCCACCAGCTTTGGCTTGGGGTTGCAGCTGACCAACATCATCAAGGACGTGGCGGACGACAAGCGTCGCGGATGGAGTTTCGTGCCGCAAGAGTTGTTCGACCAAGTCGGCTTACAACCAGGCCAACTCCACGATCCCGAACGTGGATCTGAGGCGCGCGCAGCGATCCGGGTATTGATTCGCAAAGCTAGCGATCACCTACAGGACGCTTTGGAGTATTGCACTCGTCTGCCCCGCAGCGAGTACCGCGTGAGGTTGTTTTGCCTGACGTCGCTGTATTTCGCCGTCCGAACTCTACGCCTCGCGGCACGCGATGCGAGACTGCTGGACCCTACCCACAAAGTCAAAATCACTCGCAGCGACGTGTACCGGACGGTGGCCGCGACGGCCGTCGTAGCACCTAGCAATACTCTGGTGAAGGGATATTTCAAGTTACTCGCCGACACCTGAGGTTGTAGGTTGCAGGTATCAGGTACGAAGCTTCATGGATATACTCTGAAACCTGAAACCTGACACCTTAGATTACGGCACGCCCACTGTCTCGCTCCTTCGAGCTCTGCGAGAAGGAAACCTTGCGAGCCGCAACCGCGGATTACGATGAGCAGTAGTGGATTATGAAACAGTACCTCGACCTGCTGCAACACGTTTTAGACCACGGGACCCCCAAGGACGACCGAACCGGCACGGGCACCTTGAGCGTGTTCGGGCACCAGATGCGTTTCGATCTCCAGAACGGGTTTCCGATAGTCACCACAAAGAAACTGTATCTCAAGTCCATCATCTACGAACTGCTCTGGTTCCTCCGAGGGGATACGAACACCGCCTATCTCCACCAGCACGGTGTCGGTATCTGGGATGAATGGGCGGACGAGCACGGGAACCTCGGACCCATCTACGGCTACCAATGGCGCTCCTGGCCCGCACCGAATGGCGAGCACATCGATCAGGTCGCGCGTGTGGTCGACGAGATCCGCAACAACCCGATTTCGCGCCGACTCATCGTCTCTGCATGGAACGTTGCCGACCTCGACAAGATGGCGCTCGCCCCTTGTCATCTCCTCTTTCAGTTTTATGTGAGTGACGGCCGGCTTTCGTGCCAGCTCTATCAGCGGAGCGCCGATTTGTTTCTCGGTGTTCCGTTCAACATCGCGTCGTACGCGCTGCTGACGGTGATGGTGGCTCAGATCACCGGACTCGAGGC
>JAPULP010000364.1 GCA_027294815.1 Gemmatimonadota bacterium
GGCGCTGACCAACGGTGTGCCGCTCTGTCTTACCGTGTCCGCCGAGAGTGTGGAGGGATGGGAGAGTTTGTGGTCTGACGCCGCCGCCGATACGCCGCGCCCGGAGGCGAGAAACGTGCTCATGACGCCGTTTGAAGTGGATCCCGCGTTTAGCGGTTTCCGGTTCTTCGAGAATCTCAACGGCGACGCGTTCGTGGACGACAACGAGTTGGGAATCATCCGAGGCGCTCAAGCTGGCAACGATTTCAGTATCTCACTCACGGATTCGACGGTCTTCATCGATCCGGTGCGCAGTGCCACCGAGATTGCGCTGTACTCCACCCAACCCATCGACGATCTCACCTCGATCGATGTGGCGCCGGTGGTCGGTTATTCACCCATCGGACTCTCAGCCGAACCTGGATTCGGGTACGTTTTTGAGATCGACGAGGGCGATGGCTTCCTGCGCTACGGGGCGCTGCGTGTCACACACGTCGGACAGCAGTTCATCATTTTCGATTGGTCCTACCAGACCGACGCGGGGAACCCACAGCTATCGGTGAGAGGCGGATTGCCCACCGCCGACGAGAAGGGATTGGTGGTGACGGGGCACCGCTAGGGAGCAGGGAGCAGGGAGCAGGGAGCGGGCCCTTCCTCCCCCAACCTCTGGGGGGTCGGGGGGGGCCTGCTCCCCGCTCCCCGCTCCCTTATATTCCCGCCCATGCCAAAGGAAATAGTCCTCGACGGTGAGTCATTGACCGTCGAGCACGTCGTCGCCGTCGCACGTCATTCCGCCACAGTTTCAATCCGCCAAGAGGCCCTCGGCCGGGTCGCCGAGGCTCGCAAAGTCGTCGAGACGGCCGCCGCATCGGATCGGGCGGTCTATGGGATCAATACGGGGTTCGGAAAGCTCGCTTCGGTCAAGATCGGTTCCGAACAACTACACGCGTTGCAGCGCAACTTGATCCTCAGCCACGCGTCCGGTCTGGGCGACCCGCTGCCACTCGATGTTGTTCGAGCTATGATGGTCATCAAGGCCAACAGCCTCCTGATGCCCGCGAGCGGTGCGCGGCCCCTGGTTGCCGAGGCGCTCGTCGCAATGCTCAACAACAGGATTCACCCCGTGGTCCCGGAACAGGGAAGCGTCGGCGCCAGTGGCGATCTGGCACCCCTTGCTCACATCGCGCTGGCGTTGATGGGAGAAGGTGAGGTGGAAGTGGCCGGCTCACGGCTCACGACTCACGACTCACCGCCCGCCGCTCGCGGCTCGCTTGCCGATCGCGTCCCGGCCGCTGAGGCACTCGCTCAGGCTGGCATCACTCCCGTCGTCTACGAAGCAAAAGAGGGTTTGTCTCTCATCAACGGCACACAGGCTCAAACGGCGATGCTGAGTTTGGCCGTTCACGATGCCAGAGTGCTTTGGCGCACCACCCACGGGGCCGCGGCTATGACTCTGGAAGCACTCAAGGGCACGCCCGACGCGTTCGACGCGCGGCTCCACAACGCTCGGCCCCACGCCGGACAAGTAAAATCCGCGTCCCTGATGCGGAAATTGCTCGAGGGGAGCGAGATTCGCGAATCGCACCGGACGGGCGATCCCCGCGTTCAGGATGCGTATAGCGTTCGCTGCACGCCCCAGATCATGGGCGCGGTGAGCGATACGATCGAATACGCCGCCTCGGTGGCGGATGTAGAGCTGAATGCGGCCACGGACAACCCGTTGGTGTTCGACGGAGACCTCGTGTCGGGTGGCAACTTTCACGGCCAACCGGTTGCGATGGCTCTCGATTACCTCACGATCGCACTGACCTCGCTTGCGGGGATGGCGGAGCGCCGGATTGAGCGCCTGGTGAATCCCGACTTGTCCCAGGGATTGCCGGCGTTTCTCTCGCCGAACCCGGGTCTCGAATCCGGGTTTATGATGGTGCAGATTGTGGCGGCGTCGCTGGTCGGGGAGTGTCGTGCGTTGAGTACGCCGGCGAGCGTGCAGTCCGTTCCGACCGACGCCAACCAGGAAGACATCGTACCGATGAGCATGGCGGCCGCGTTCAAGACCAGACGGGTCTACGAAAATGCCGTCCGTATCGTTGCGTGCGAGTTGATGTGCGCGGCGCAGGGTCTGGAGCATCACCGCCCGCTGCGGTCTGCCCCGGCGGTCGAAGAGCTGCTGGCGACGGTCCGCCAACATGTAGAGCCGCTGACGCACGACCGCCCGCTGACCGCAGATATCGAACGACTCACGACGCTCGTCAAAGGGGAAGCTCTCATATGACGATGGGTGAAAACGAGGTAAAGGCTGCTCCCCGCTCCTACTCTCATCTGGAACCCGAAACATGCAGGTAGGTGCGACGAGCAGGGTGGTGCGCGCCCCGCGCGGGAGCGAGATCACGTGTCGTGGCTGGATACAAGAAGCAGCCATGCGCATGCTCATGAACAACCTCGACCCCGAGGTTGCCGAACGCCCCGACGATCTGATCGTCTACGGCGGTACCGGGCGCGCGGCAAGGAATTGGGAAGCGTTCGATCAGATCGTTGCGTCGCTTCGTTCGTTGGGCAACGACGAGACATTGCTCGTCCAATCGGGGAAGCCCGTTGGCGTGTTCGAGACGCATCCGGATGCCCCGCGTGTGCTGATCGCCAACGCCAACCTCGTTGGTCGCTGGGCCAATTGGGACCATTTCCGCGAGCTGGAGGCCAAAGGCTTGATGATGTACGGCCAAATGACCGCGGGGAGTTGGATCTACATCGGTACGCAGGGAATCCTGCAGGGCACATACGAGACCCTCGGGGCGGTGGCACGGACGCACTTCGGCGGCGATCTGCGGGGTCGCATCGTGCTGACTGGGGGATTGGGTGGTATGGGTGGTGCACAACCCCTCGCCGCGACGATGAACGGGGCTGCATGCTTGGTTGTGGAGATCGACGCGGCTCGCATTCGGCGACGGTTGGAAACGCGCTACCTCGACGTGATGGCCGATTCGCTGGAAGACGCCTGGTCGCGGCTCACCGCCGCGAAGGAGAGCGGAGAAGCTCTCTCGGTGGGTTTGGTAGGGAACTGTGCCGAGGTGCTTCCCGAAATCGTCGAGCGCGGCTGGCGCCCTGACGTCGTAACCGATCAAACTTCGGCTCACGATCCGCTCAACGGGTACATCCCGGTGGGTATGACGCTCGAGCAAGCGTCGGCACTACGTACCTCCGACCCCGACGATTACCTCGCGCGCTCCTGCAGATCCATCGAGACGCATGTCCGTGCGATGCTCGCCATGCAAACGGCGGGTGCCGTCACGTTCGACTACGGCAACAACATTCGAACCGTCGCCTACGACCATGGTCTTCGGCAGGCATTTGACATTCCAGGATTTGTGTCCGAGT
>JAPULP010000365.1 GCA_027294815.1 Gemmatimonadota bacterium
GATTGACAGTACGCCAGCGAGCCAGATGCAATGGACGATGTAGGTGCAATGGCTCGCAGCAGTACGCGAAATCGGTTCTTGAGGCTTCTTACCGAACGAACAGAACCGTGCTACAGATGGACCTTGGGCAGGGGTAGGAACGGGCAGATAATCCGCCACAGCTTCGCAACATTTCGGCATCAGCGAAAATCCTGATTTGGTCACACTCCGGTCCGACCAGTGCGAAGGCGGATGACCGGAGTCCTGTCAGTAGCTTACATTTTCTGCATCAACATGTCGTCAACACATTGATGCCGTTTAACCTACACGTTCACTAGCCCGCGGTCACGATTATGCGCTCCTGACATCACCGCACTTCCCAAGCATGGTCTGGTCCCAGGGCAACGATCTCATTGCGGTCAACCGTTGAGCCATGGACAGTGCGTATCTGGGCGACTCTACATCAGGCGTCGGCCGGTCCAGGCTGACGATCCCGAGCCACACCCGACGTGCTGCCGCCCGACGCCCCGCACCTTTCGAGAACTGGCTAGTTTACATTACATGCACCCGGCAGCAGATTTCCCCTTTGCAGGGCCAATCGAAACAATCGCGGACCCCCGTCTCCTCGCATGACCAATCATTGGGGTCATCGCTCGAGCGATCGCACTCAAGTTCGTCGAGTCCGAACCATAGGTCCCCTCGCGTTGCGGCCGACTCGACCGCGGGTGCGGGCCCATATTGAGTTACTTCCCCTCCTGCTCGATCAACACGGCCGCATGGACGCCGAGGGGCGATCGAGTGTGTCGAACGTCACTCCCTTGGTCCGACCGTCCCGACTCAGGTAAGTTCAACAAACAGATGCAGTTACAAAAGGAGCGGTCCGTGAGTGTCCGCTCCTTTTTTGTGCTAGTGTGCCAATAGTGTGCCAAATTTCCATGACGGTCTCGCGGGTGACCGCGACCACTCCTATCTTAGCCAACCATGTCCGAGATCACCTCCCACCTCTCCACCGCCCTCGCCGATCGCCACCGGATCGAGCTGGATGGCGAGTGGGCGCGGGCGAGCACGGGCGACCTCGGCGATGAGTCCCTGTGCCACGTGATGCCGCACGTCGAGATTCCCGTTGCCTGACGCGGGAGAGAACCGAACGTCGCTGAAAGCCGATGAGACGCTTGGCCGGTATCGTCTTATCGAGTGCATCGGGGAAGGTGGGATGGGAGCGGTTTGGCGGGCACATGACACCAAACTCGATCGAGAGGTAGCGATCAAACTGCTGCTCGACCGCACGCTGGTGGACGACAGTGCCCGCGAGCGGTTTCACCGGGAGGCGTTGGCGCTCTCTCGCCTCAGTCATCCCGGAGTCGCCACGGTCTACGACTTCGACACCAGCGAGGGGCAGGATTACCTCGTGATGGAGTACGTGCCGGGTGGTACGCTGGAGCAACATATTGATTCCGGTCCGTTGCCATTCAAAGACATCGTACGGCTTGGTGCATCTGTCGCGGACGCCCTTGCAAATGCGCACCAGCACGGTGTTCTCCATCGGGACCTCAAGCCGGGGAACGTCGTCCTTACGGCCGCCGGAGACCCGAAGATACTGGACTTCGGGCTGGCCATTCTTCTGTCTGGAACCAGAACTACTAGGGTGACGCAGACCGGCGTGGCCGTCGGTTCGCTGCCTTACATGGCACCGGAGCAAATTTTCGGTCAGGCCGACGACGTGCGGACTGACGTGTACGCACTCGGTGTCATCCTGTTTGAAATGGCCACGGGCCAAATGCCATTCGTGCGAGAACGACCGGAAGCGTTGATGTTTTCGATCTTGAACGATGCGCACCCTACCGTCCGGTCCCTGCGAGCGGATGCCCCGGACGAGCTTGACCGTTTGGTTGCCCGCTGCCTTCAGAAGGAACCGGCTCACCGGCCCCAAGCCTCGGAGGTCGGCGACGCGCTACGGACCCTGGACACGGAATCTTCGTTTCAGGGAACGCCTGCGCGCGGGAAGGAGCACATCCATTCGATAGCGGTGTTGCCCTTCAGGAACGTCTCGAAGGATCCCTCGCAGGACTACTTTGCTGACGGCATGACGGAATCCGTGATCTCGGACCTCGCGCAAATCCATGCCCTGCGGGTCATATCACGGACCTCGGCGATTCGGTACAAGGACACCAAACTTACCGTTCCGCAAATTGCGCGTGAGCTGAACGTGGACGCCGTCCTGGAGGGGTCTGCACACTTCGCTGGCGATCGCGTGCGGTTGACTGTCCAGCTCATTTCCGCACGCAACGACGAAACGCTGTGGGCGGATCGCTACGAACGGGACCTCAAGGATGTGTTCGGATTACAGAATGAACTGGCCAAAAGGGTCACGAACGAAATCCAGATTCAACTTTCTCCCGACGAACAGACCAAGCTCACCGCCCGCCGCCCGGTCAATCCTGAGGCCCACATCGAGTTCCTCAAAAGCCGACACTCTTTCTTTGACGGGTCCCCGGAAGCTGTCGAGCTGGGGGTGCGCCATGCAATGCGTGCGCTGGAGCTCGACCCGGATAGCGCCTTGGCGTGGTCCGCACTGGCCGACTGTTACATCGTGCAGGCAACGAGGGGTATGGCCTCTCCGGGCGAAGTGATGCCCAAAGCGATCAAGGCTGCAGAACGAGCGCTCATGATCGACGCTAACCTGGCGGACGCGCACGCATCCATCGGCGTCATACAATCCCATTCCGGTGATCTGCCCGGTGGCTTTACGTCGTTGCAAAAAGCCATCGAGCTCAATCCCGGCCATGCTTACGCCCACAAGTTCCTGGGTCGGGTGTTGTATTCGTACGAATTGCATGCGGAGGCCATTTCCGCGATGCACAAGTCAGCGAGTCTCGATCCGTTGTCAATGATGATACATACGGGTGTGGGAGACGCGTACTATTTCGCACGCCAGTACGAGATGGCGGTTCTCCATTACGAAAAGTCCATCGAACTCGATTCTCGTTTCGACGGCGCCCACACGGATCTTGCCCGCGCGCTGGAGGCTCTTGGCCGATTCGACGAGGCACGCGCGGAGTATGAGGAGGGGCGACGTCTTTCAGGCGGCATAGCCGGACCCTCGTTCGGCCTGGCCCATCTCGAAGCCGCAGCCGGCAACGAAGAGGAGGCGCGACGGATGCTCGCCGAACTGACCGCAGAGCGCGCAGAACGAGTGGTGTCTGCGTGGGGAATCATGGCCCTGCACGCCAGCCTCGGCGACGTTGATGACGCCTTCAAATGGTTGGACATCGCATTCGACGAAAACGCGTCGGGCCTGATTCTGCTCAGAGTCCATCCGCGCCTCGATCCAATCCGCAACGATCCACGGTATCCCCCTCTGGTTCACCGCGCCGGATTGGACACCAAACCGATCTGACTCCCGAATAGTTACCGTCGATCACACCGCATGGCGGCTCGCGATTTCGTTCCGCTGTTCCCATTGCCATGCGGTTTGGATCCGCCGAGCGAGAACGCTGAGGCTCCAGCTGCACCTGTCACAGCGAGCCCCGGTGGATTTCGTGGCCCCGCCGCCCCAGTAGACGCCCCGTAGTACGCCCACCCGACGTCGAGACCAGTATCTTGACCTCCGAAGGAACCAGACCGGCCAAAGTTCAAAATCGGGGTACCACTCTGTGGCTCGCATATGCAGCAAAACGACCAAAGTTACAGGCTAGGGTAATCCGCCTTTGATGCATCGATCGCACGCGGTACAGCTTGAGATCTTCTCACCCAGGTAACCCAGCAGGATTCTCCTCCGACACCGCCGGCTCAACACGTACTCCCGCATCGTCTTCAGCCCTGCACACTTCGCCCGAAGGTGATCCCGGGATTGGCTCGCATTGGGCGTGCCGGGCTTCAGAGCCATCGCGGTGGCCAGCCGCAAGTCCTCCTTGAGCCACATGAGGCGGCACCAGGACTGGTTACCGTCGCGCCC
>JAPULP010000366.1 GCA_027294815.1 Gemmatimonadota bacterium
CGGATCGCCGGCTCGGCGGGCTCGTGGCCCAATCATTCCCAGAGACGGATCGCCCGATGAATCCGCCGGTTCCATAGCCCAGCGGCCCTTGACCGGGTGTCCCAGAAACCTCTAGGGACGCCGCTCGCAAGACCGTCAGAAACCTGCTGGCGTCCCAAAAACCTCCGACTTTCGCCCCTACGGAACGCCCACGAATCGGCCGTTTTCGCCCCCTCGACTGGCCGTCCCAGAAAGATTTCTGGGACGGGTCTCCGCACGTCTGGGTTCACAGCGTAAAGATCAGCCAAGGCGGCGAGGTTGCGATCGACGAAATGAATCCAAGCAGAATAGTCATCAACGTGGACCTCTCAGATGGCTTGCCTGCTCGGACGGTTGCTATCGGCTCCGGATGATTTCTTCTCGGGCGATTCTCCTCCCTGCCTGGAACGGAGGAGCCGTGCGCCGCTGGTGGGAAAGAGCGAGAGCACCATCACGATGTAGAACAGCCCCGCTGCGGTCAGTATTGCCTGCGCAGGGATGCGATTGCCGAAGGCGATAACGACGCCGGCACCGACCATCTGAGGCATGTAGACCGACTGATCGAATAACGCGAACGTCCGGCCCATGAACTCCGGCTTCGCGTAGGTGTGGATATAGCTCATGTAGCAGGGGATCAGCGTGAAGACGACGACCCCCCAGATGAAGAGAACCGCGCCGCTGAGATAGATCATGTCCACGCGCGACCAGATGCTCATCAGCACCGACTCGCACAGAAAGGCGAAAAAGAGTGTGCGACCCAGTCCGAGCGTTCGTCCCGCCCAGTAGCCGACGAGTGGCCCCAGCATCCCCCCGAATCCGAAAGCCCCGAGGAGGTAGCCGTAGCTTCTGTCATCGCCGTGCAGGATTTCGTTGATGAAGGGGCGAAGCAGGGGGATGAGCAGCCCGAGCGCCAGCCCGGCGATCATCAGGATAGTGAAAATACACAGGAGGTCTCGTTCGCGGTGAACGTACTTGAACCCCGCGATGATCTCGCGCAGGACATTGGAGGCCGCGACGGCCCTGCGTTCCTTCCGGTGATAGGGCATCAAGAGCAGCAGAAGCGCGGAAGCCAGATAGGTCGTGGCGTCGAGGATGAGAATCCAAAAGAGTGAACCGGTAAAGGCATAGATCATGGCCCCGGACACGGGACCCAGGATGTGGACGACGCTCATGACGCCGCCGTTCATCGAGTTGGCGAGGTGGATCTGATCTTCCCCGACGATCTCGGGGATAATCGCCTGTCGCGAAGGAAGGAACAGGGCTGTCGAGGCGCTGATGAGAGCTTGAAGGGCGAGGTAGGACCACACCTGACCCGCGAGGATCATGACAAGGACGAGGGGGATACGGATGAGGTCGTTGGCGACCATGATGCGGCGGCGGTTGTATCGCTCGCTCCAGACGCCGCCGAGCGGAGCAGCCAGAACCATGGGGGCGAGGCCTGCGATTGCGGCCAGGCCCATGAACGAGGCGTTCTCGCCCGTGATGCGATAGATGTGGAGGATCAGCGCCGTCTGGGTGGTGAAGGAGCCGATGTCGGAGAGAATCCCGCCGCTAAAGAGCAGGTAATAGGGCCGGCCGAGCGACGTGATCGCTCTCCATTGCATCACGTCGGGTTCAGCCAGAACATGCAGCCGGGGCCCGAGCCGGCGCCGGTCGAAATCTGCGCTATGACTTCAAGCGTGTCGAGGTCGATCACCGCCACGCGGTCGTCCCCCCGCAACGCGGCGTATGCCCGCGAGCCATCGGGGTGCACGAGCACGGCGTTCGGCGCGAGGTCCAACCGTGTGAGCTCGGTTCGAGCGACGGCATCCATCACGACGAGACTGTTGCCGCCGCCGTCGGAGATGAGCACTCGGCCGCCATCGGGTGTGAACGCCAGACGGCTAGGGTCGGTCAGATTCAGGTCGAGTCGCCGCGTGACCGCTTTCGTGGCGACGTCGATGATGGAGACGCCACCGTCGTTGCGGGTCGTCGTCCAGACTTCCCGACCGTCTGGAGACAGAGCGATCCCTTCCGGAAACTCGCCGCCAACCGGAATCGCGGTCACCCTCCAGTTGGGCGGACCCGCGGCCACGTTGTCAACGACGGTCACGCTGTTCGACCCTCGATTCGCGGTGAAGATGGTGTCGTGGTCTTCGCTGAGCACGAGCATATGGGTGCCGTCCTGACCGATTCCGAGCAGCCATTCGACCTCGTCACGTTGCGGGTCATAGCGGCCAATCACCTTGTAGCCTTCGGCGGTGAAATACAGTTTCCCGCCCGCGAAACGCACGTCATGCGGCTCGCTACCCTGCCCGATGTCCAGGCGCCGCAGCTCCGTCTGCCCTTCCAGATCGATCACCGAAATGCCGTCGCTCGGACTGGCCACGAATGCCAGCTTCCCGTCAGGCGAGGCCGTCACTTCGTGGGGACCGCTGACCGTGGGTATTCGAGCGAGTACCGTTCCCGCAACCGGGTCCACGATAGCCAGCGCGCTCGCGTCCCTGAGCAAGACCAGCAGACGTGCGGCCGGCGGAGCTTGTGACGCCGCGACGTGCACGCTCGCCACGAGCGCGCCGAGCGCCGCCATCCATCGAATCGATCGTCTCAGTGAACCCATGTCAGTCGCCCCCCGTCCCGATGCCGCCCGACAGCCGATGCTCGCGACGTTCTCGGCGGCGTCGTGGCTATTTCACCCCGTCGCTCGAGGCCACCTCGGCGGCCCGATCCTCGGCGCGTGCGCCGCGCAACACGTTGGCGATACTGTAGTTCCCCTCGTGGCATGCGTATTCGTAGAGCGGACCTTGCGTCACGCCGCGCGATGCCTGGTTGGTCGTCAACGGAATACGCACGCTCCACGGCCGCACGAACTTCGCGGGATCGGTCACGGTGAACTCGTACTCGAGCGTGTCGGAATCAATGCGCGTGAACCGTTCGACCAGATGCATCGTCTCGGTCGGCATGCGCCAGGTCGCGGCCCATCGGTCGTCCGTCCTATCGACAAAGCTGATCGACTCGACGACGAGCGTGTCACCCTCCCACCGACCCCGGATGTCGCCGTTCCACTGGCGCACGGTGCCATGCGGCCGTCGGTCGAGTGGGATGATGCGCCGGTCACGGAACATCTCGTGGAGCACTACCACGTGGTCGGGCGTCTGGACGATCTGATGATTCGGGTTGTAGCCGAGCCAGAACATCGGTAGCCCGTCGGTAAGACATCGTTCCCCGGTGTCGACATCCACCCAGGAGTTGCGCGCGCCGTTGACGCGATACGCCGCCTGCAACCGTCCACGCTCTCGGAAATACCAGTCTCGGCGCGTCGACGTCACGCTCGGCGCCGTTCTTTCCGTCGCCTCGGGCGGCGCTCAAGGGACACCGGTGTTCATCTGGTGGCGGCTGTAAGTCGCTGACAAGCAGTGACTTGCG
>JAPULP010000367.1 GCA_027294815.1 Gemmatimonadota bacterium
CGACGACCTGCGACACGCTGGGGTGTCGATCGAAGAGGTGGACGATCACGCTCTGTCCGATCTCGCCGATACCGATACTCCCCAGGGTATCGTAGCGGTTGTAGAGCCTCCGGAATGGCAATTGGCAGACCTGTCCGTCGGTGCGGGCAAACCCGTTCTCGTCCTCGATGCCGTACAGGACCCGGGGAACGTGGGCACACTTTTGCGAACGGCCTACGCGCTGGGGGTCGGGGGCGTCATTCTCCTTCCCGGGAACGCCCGATTGACCCACCCGAAGGTGTTACGTGCGGCGATGGGCGTCAGTTTTCGTCTTCCGACGGTGCCGTTGAGCCTTCCGGAATTTCAAAAGTGGTTGAACGAAGAGCAGGTAACGTTATGGGCTACGTCGACGGTGGGCCGGAAGGTCGCCGGACTCGCGCGCCCGGATCGGTTGGCGTTGGTTGTGGGAAACGAGGGGGCGGGCATTGGTTCCGAGCTCGAGCAATTGGCAACAGAGACCGTGGGTGTGCCCATTGCGCGAGACGTGGATTCGCTGAACGTTGCTGTGGCAACTGGAATCGTTCTTCACGAGGTCATGCGTAATGTTTGACGCGTTTTGGGGGGTCGTCGCAGGTGTGTTCGGACTCATGTTCGGCAGCTTCCTCAACGTGTGTATCGTGCGGCTCCCGATTGACGAGTCGCTGATCCGACCCCGATCGAAGTGTCCCAAGTGCGGCCACATGGTTGGGTGGCGCGACAACATACCAGTATTTTCATGGTTTGCCCTCCGCGGCAAATGCCGGCACTGCGGCGAATCGATCTCTTGGCAATACCCACTCGTCGAAGCACTGGTGGGGGTAATCTGGGCTGCATCGTTTTGGTACTACGGTCTTGGGGTGACCGCGGCGAGCGGGGCAATCTTTGTAACGATCCTCTTGGGCATCGGCATCACCGATGCGAGACATTACCTCATCCCTGACGAGTACACGTGGGGCGGACTCGTCATGGGGTTGCTGTTGAGCCTCGCGGGTGGCCTCGGGGGATTCCTCATGGCGTTTGTCGGGGCCGCCACCGGATTCGGGTTGTTGCTGTTCGTCGCCTGGGCCGGCAAGAAAGCGTTTGGAAAAGAAGCGATGGGTGGCGGCGACATCAAAATGATGGCGATGGTTGGTGCGTTCCTGGGATGGAAGGGCGTCTTACTCACCATTTTCGGCGGCGCGTTGCTCGGCACGCTGATATTCATACCGCTCAACCTCGGCAAAAGAGATCGCCTGGTGCCGTTTGGTGTCTTTCTCGCCGCCGCGGCGGCGATCGCGTTCGTGTTTGGCGGTGCGATCGTCGATTGGTACGTTCGGTACCTCAACGGCATGTAGGTGCGGCACGGCGTTGTTAGCCACAGAGGGCACAGAGAATTCTTCGAGCTCACAGAGCCCATCCCCGCCCGGCCCCTGTTTGTGGTTTCTCGTTTCCCCACGCCAGCTTACTCGAGTCTTTTCACTGTGCTGGGTTGGGGGGTGGGGAAACCACAAGAGTGGGGGAGGTGTGACTCGGGGCCATCTCTGTGCCCTCTGTGGCTAACATCCAGGTGCCGGCATGGCAACGTAAATTGTTGTCATATCTATATTTACAAGACTTTTCAGTGGGCTTGACACCATGTTCTGGGTGGCGTGGATCGGGCTCGGGGGTCAACCTTTCTTGCAAGATGGCTATCCAATGGAGTGCATGGATGTTACCGGCCTGGGAGTGACAGCGCTGCGGAGAGACGTCGGTACCACAACGCCGGATGCGGACGCGGTTGACGCCACGTTGGCGGCGAGTGGGGATGGCCAGGCCTTCGAACGTCTGTACCGCGCGCACGTGGCGCGGATTCACGGATTGGCGCGGCGGATGTTGGGGTCGGACGACGCGGACGAGGCGACACAAGATGTGTTCGTTCGTGCTTGGGAAAAGCTCGGTACGTTCCGCGGCGAATCCGCGTTCGGAACCTGGCTTCACCGAGTGGCGATCAACCTCATCCTGGGCAATCGAAAAAAACTCGGAGTGCAACGCGATCGGTTTATTGATTCCGATGAGTCGTTCGAGCGGGCGCCGACTCGCGGTACGGACGAAGCTCTGAACATCGATTTCGAAGCCGCTATTGAACATCTACCGAGTGGAGCGCGCCAGGTGTTCGTGCTCCACGACGTGGAAGGTTACAAACATCACGAGATTGCCGAGATGCTGAACGTGACAAGTGGTACGACCAAAGCGCAGCTGCACCGGGCGCGCATGACCTTGCGCAAGCACCTCGACCGTTAGGACGAGACGATGACCGACAAGTGGATCGACAAACTTTCCGATTATCTCGATGACGAGATGAGTCCCGCGGAGCGCGCGTTGCTGGAAAAGCGGCTCACCGAGGATCAGGAGTTGGCGAAGACGCTCGAGGGCCTTCGCCGGGTGAAGATCCACGCCCATGCCGCGGACGACCAAGTGCCACCGCATGCACAGTCGATGTGGGATGGTATCGCGCAGCGAATCGGGGCTACCCGTGCTTCACCGCGCGAACAGCGGTCGGTCGTCGGGAAGATCACACCGCTGCGCTCACGGCGCGTGCCTATCTCCGTGTCCCAGCTCATCGCGGCGAGCGTGGCCCTGATCGTTCTTTCGGGTGGTGGAGCGTTGATGATCCAGCGGTTCGGGGCCGACCCCGACCGGGCGCCTTTGCCCTTCGAGCCTGCGGCGGTGAGCGCGACGAGCGACGTGGCCTTTGCCTCCATCGGGGCAACCAGGTACGACCAAGCCGTAGCCGATCTCACGCGGGTGCTCGAGGAACAGCGAGCATTCCTCGACCAGGAAACGATCGACGTTCTCGAAGAAAACCTTGCGATCATCGATCGGGCGATCGAACGGTCACTCGAAGCGCTGCAGACGGCTCCGCAAAGTGACTACTTACGGAGCCATCTCGAGCAGACGATGCGGCAAAAAATGACACTCTTACAGCACGCCACCGCTAGACCCAGTTCGCTGTAGCGGTGTGGTGAATGGATGAGAAAGTAGAGCATGTTTAGCACTATCCTGACTGGGGCCCTGACGTTAGCGGCCCTCGTACAATCCGCCGACACGACGATTTCCGTTGAGCGTGGTATGCGTCTCAATCTCCGAAACCCGGAAGGCGAGATTCGCGTCACGACATGGCAGCGGGATGCAGTCAGGATCGTCGCCACCCCCGTGAACGGACTGCGCATCGACGCGCGGCTGTCGGGGTCGGTCCTTCGGGTGCGGCCATCCGCTAGTCGCGACGTCGGCGAGCGTACTGGGGGTCGGAGACGGAGAGATAGGGAGAGACGGGATGCGTGGGAGCTTGGCGACGCGGTGGAGTTCGAGGTTACCGTGCCGGCCTATTTGGACATCGAGCTTTCCGGTGTCGAAACCGAAATGACGGTGACAGGGACGACGGGAAACATTTCGGTCGCAACATCCGAGGGTGCTATTGTGATCCGTGGCGGTGACGGGTTTGTGTACGCGCATTCATCGGACGGCAACATTCGTATAGAAGACGCTCGCGGTCGGATCGAGGTCTCCTCGAGTTCAGGCGATCTGTGGGTGCGTGATGTCAGCGGCGAGGTGACGGCCGAAACGGTCGACGGGGATGTCTCGTTGGTGAATGTCGACTCGCGACAGATTACAGCACGCACGGTTGATGGCGCCGTCACCTTTGGCGGACCGGTCCATGCCCGCGGTCGTTACCGGCTGTCCACGCACGATGGCGACGTGACCGTGACGATCCCCCAGGGCACCAACGCCACGGTGAGCGTCGCCACCTACGAGGGAGATTTCGAGACGCAATTCCCAGTGACGCTGCAGGGAGCGCGCGGTCACCGCATCGACTTTGTCTTAGGCAACGGGAGCGCCACTCTGGTGCTCGAGTCGTTCGAGGGTGACGTGCGGTTGCTCCGTAGGCGGTGACGTAGGGCGGAAAGACGCGAAGCGATTTCAAATTGCAAATTGCAAATTGCAAATCTGCAATTTCTTCTGCCTTCACTGCCTCTGCTTCCCGCTCCCTGCTCCCCGCTCCCCTCCACCGGGACCTTCCCACGCATCCGGTGTATCTTCCACCGCATGAGAGTTCTTACCTTGACGCTCCTGGCTGCGTCGACCCTTGCGTGCGGCGCCCAGGGTGAGCAATGGCAGGATGAAGTTCAAGTGCTCGCGGTCGAGC
>JAPULP010000368.1 GCA_027294815.1 Gemmatimonadota bacterium
GCGCGTCGCCTCGACGATGATTTGGGTGTGGCGAATGAGCTGGGGCATCGTGAGCGTCAATACGTGCCGCTCCACGACATCCGATGTGAGTTCACCCTCTCGAAAGGTCTCCAGCAAGTCTCGAGAACTCTTGAACACGTCTTGATACGCAAAAGCCGTTGCGGTGTTGATGCAGTCCACAACGGCTTCCGGTCGATACTGTTGGAAAAGTTGATAGAGAAAACTGCGTTCCAGAATCGCCGGGCTCATCGCGTCGAGTATGTCGAACAGCACCAAACGACGGGCTTCGTCATTCCCCAACATTTCATCCCGTGAAAGTCGGGCGACGTCCGACGGCAGAAACACGTTCCCCCAAGTGTATGCCACCTCCGTCTGCGTCTGATCCTGCTGCAGACTTTCGGCTGCTCGGCGCACCTCATCCTCGTAGAGAGAGACCAGGACAATCCTCTTGGGTGAGAACTCCAAGAGCCGGCGTGCAATGGCACCACCGACCAGCCCACTGCCTCCGAGAATGAGTATGGTTTTGTTTTCGAGATCCATCGTCTCCGAACGCTGTGTGTTACCGACCAGCCCGGATCGCGCTGATCTCGTTAGCAGTCAAATATCGCCAGCGACCCGGCGCCAGCCGACCGAGCTTGACCGGTCCGTGACTCAGTCGGATCAACCGAACGACATCCAGACCAAGCTGCTCACAAACTCGACGGACGATCCGATTCCGTCCCTCTGTCAAGGTGAGCGTTACATCACTCGCGCCCCGTTCGGCGCGTCGCACGCCAAACCTGACGATGCTGACGCGCCGGCGGCCGATCACGACCGGCCGCCGGAGGGCACGCCGAATATCATCAGCAGGGCGCCCCCGCACGATCGCGCGATAGGTGCGCTCGACCGCGAACCGCGGATGCGTGAGCCGATGGGCAGCTTCGCCGTCGGTGGTGAGCAGGAGCAGACCCGTTGTTGCAACATCGAGTCGCCCTACATACGCAAGTCCGGGAAGGTCCGGAACGAGATCAAACACCGTCGATCGACCCTCGGTGTCCCGGCGCGTCACCACGTACCCAGCCGGCTTGTTGAGTGCGATCCACGCGACCTTCGTCTGTTTCACGCGCCGCCCGCCAACGGTGATCAGGTCGATCGTAGGATCGACACGCACCCCGAGCTCCGCCACCGTGCCATTCACCAGAACACGTCCGGCGACAATCAGCACTTCCGCTCCCCGACGTGACGCCACACCCGCCCGCGCCAGGGCCCGCTGAAGCCGCATGCGGGTCACGATTCCGGAGACCCCTCCTCCACCGGTGCGATTTCCACCTCGTCCGGTTCCATTCCTTCCTCAACTCTCGACACCGGAACCGGCATGGGCTCCATGCCCAACGGCCGCAACGCCACCGACAGTTGATCCAGCCGCGGCAGCTCGGATACATCCGTGAGCCCCAACATCTGCAAGAACCGAGGCGTGGTCCCATATAGCAAAGGCCGCCCTAATCCCTCGCCGCGCCCACTCACATCGATAAAGTCACGCTCTTGCAGCGATCTCAGCACGCCGTCGGCAGCGACACCACGGATCTCCTCGATTTCCGCACGTCCTACCGGTTGCCGGTACGCGATAATAGCCAACGTTTCCAACGCCGCCGCTGAAAGTTTGCGTGGCCGGCTGACCATCCGCGCTTGCTGGATAGCTTCAGCGTATTGGCGCCGTGTCAGCAGTTGGAACCCGTCGGCCGCATCCACCAGCTCGAATGCATGATCGTCGTCATCGTAGTGCGCGCGCAGGGCATCCACCGCCTCCTGCAGCTCGCTCGTGTTGACCCCAGGTTCCAGCGCCAGCAGGTCGGCGAGCGACAGCGGGTGGGCGGCCGAAAACAGCGCGGCTTCAACCAGTTTCGTCAGTTGGTTCACCGATGACCTTGAGCTCCTCGAATGGCTTTGCTTGCGTAATACGTGCCTCACCCAGTCGCGCCAATTCCAACAGCGCGATCAGCACGGATATCACTACGGATACATGGGGACGCTCGCCGACTAGCTCCCGAAAATCAAGTTGTTTCCGACCCACCAACATTGCTCGGATCCTCGCGGTCGCCCCCTCGACGTCGAGGGGACGCGGCACCACCCGGTGAATCACCGGTTGCGGCATGCCCGCGATCACGTCTTCGACGGCCTGCACCACCGCTTCCAGGTCGATCACGATTTCGGCGGGAAGGGGATCGGGCGGCGGCGGCACCCAGCCGCGCGCGAATTGCTCGGCGCGCGCCGACGCCCGAGCCCCGAGCCACTCCGCTACTTCCCGGATCTGCTCGTACTCCAACAACCGCCTGACCAACTCGGCCCGTGGGTCCTCCCATTCATCGTCATCCAGCGGGCGCGGCAACAGCATCTGGATCTTGATTCTCAAAAGCCGAGCCGCCAACTCGAGGTACTCCGCCGCCGCGTTCAACCCCAACTCCTCGATCACGCCCAAGAACTGATCCGCGATGGTCGCGATCGGGATGTCCGCGATGTCGATTTCCTGTTCGCGGATGAGGTGCAGCAAGAGATCCAGCGGCCCCGAAAATGCGTCGAGCTGGACGACGAAAGGCGTGTCGTTGGCGGTCGCCGTTACGCGCATGGACATGTTAGAAAATACCGACCGAGGCTATGGAAAACGGCCGAATGATCGCCGCCGCCCAGTCGAGGGCATAGATGGCCGGGCGCAGCAGGATGAACAAGATCGGTCGAAAGAAGAGCAACATCGCCAAGAGAATGAGAATGCCGTGTCGGGACACCTCCCGATATTTTAACCCGATGTTTGGCGGGAGGAGATGATACAACACGTGAGACCCATCCAACGGTGGAATCGGAATCAAGTTGAAATTCGCGAGCAGCAGGTTGAACCAGACACCCAGAAACATCACGCGCTGCGCCGCTGCCAACACTCCTCGACCCACTCCGGCCTCGGCCCCACTCCCCACGATGCCGATCCCAACGCTCAGAACGACAAACACAACCACCAACACCAGATTGGCCGCTATCCCCGCCAGCGATACGATGATGTCGCCGCGACGGTAGTGACGGTAATTCCGTGGATTGACGGGTACGGGTTTCGCGCCACCAAACAAGAATTGGCCCCCCGATCCAAACCACAGCATCGCCGGAAGCAGCAGGCTCATCCAGGGGTCGATATGCTTGACTGGGTTGAAGGTCAGGCGGCCGAGCAATTTGGCGGTATTATCGCCCTGCCGCAACGCGGCATACCCGTGAGCGTACTCATGCGCCACCATGGAGAGCACCAACACTGGCAAGGCCAGCAGAAACCCGCCTAGTTGGCCCACGAAGACGCCCTACCGCCTTGACTCCTAAGCACTTGCGGAATACTTTTCGCCTCCATTTTTTTTGCCATTTCGCATCGCAGCATAGAGGAAAGCGTCGTGCCCCAATCGAGTTCTGCTAAGAAACGTATGCGCCAGGCTGAGAGCCGCCGGATGCTGAACAAGGACCAGCGGTCCGCTCTGCGCACAGTGGTCAAGCGCGTACGGACGGCTGGAGCGGGCGACGAGGCCCAGGAAGCTTTCCGGAACGCCGAGCAGCTTCTCGACCGGGCCGCTCGGAAGCATCTGATCCATCCCAAGGCCGCGGCGCGCACCAAGTCCCGCTTGCGGAAGCTCATTCAGGTGAAAGCTAGCAACTAGACGACCGCGAGCTCCGCACCGCAGCTCTCGCAGTACCATTCGGTCGGGCGGTTCATCGCCCCACACTCCGCACACTTCAGGGTCTTCTTGACAGCGTCGTCCTCTTCGGGCCCGACCTGCAGCGGCGGGGGCTCGGGCTCGGGCGAGGACTCCTCCGGTGCGGTGGCCGTCGCCTCCGGAGGCGCGGCGATCGGCTCCGGCACCTCCGGCGCTTCAATGGGTTTGAACGAGGCTCCCGAGCGCCTCCGTTTTGCGCCCCCATCAGGGGCAACCTTCTTGAGAAACTCCAATTCGTCGAAGGCCTCGGTCTGGCCGCTGGGCCTTTTTCGATCCTTGCCATCGTCGCCAGTGGCGAGCTTGTCCGCATCGCCGTCGCCATCGGGTTCCAGTTCGGCGAGCGGGACAAGATCCTGATCGGCAGGCTCCGCCGGCTTTCTGTCTATGGACGACAAGACGTCTTCCAGCCGGGAAACTTCCGCAACGACCACCTTGAGGTCCTTCCGCACTTTCACCAGCTCGCCCTGAACCTCCGTATGGATCTTGTTCCACTGTGCGTCCTCGTACTCACCCACGGCACGGCGGAGCTTTGCCTCCGCCAAACGGATATCGGCGCTCTGCTCTTTCTTGGAGAGACCCGCTCGCTTGTCGAGCTCCTTCGAGAGCGCCTCGCGCAACTCACCGGCGAATCCCTGCAGTTCCCCGATGACCGCCGCCAACCGGCTCTCGTAATCCGACCGCACCTTGGTGCGCACGTCGTCCGCAGCATCCTGGCCGGCGAGGGACAGGCGCTCCAGCCATTCCGTGAGGGCCTGGCGCTCGTCCAGCAGACCTTGGACGTTCGGCCGGGGCTTGGATGGGCGTCTAGCCATTCAGGACCCCTTCCCGGGGTCCTCTGGCCCTGGGGCGGGGGCGGGGGCAGGGGCAGGGGCAGGGGCCGGGGCGGGGGCGGGGCTATTCGCCGCCTCCGCCCACGAAAGATCTCGACTCCGTCGCAGATTCTCCAACCGCTGCACCTCGTCTGTCGCAAGACTGTTCACCCGGCCAAGCAGCCGGGCTGTGAAAATGATCTTGGCGCTGTGCTCCAGCGTCTCCATCCGGATTTGCGCCTCATCCAGCGAGGCGCCTACCGAAACCGCGCCATGGTTGGCCAGGATCCAAGCGTCGTGCCCCTGAACGAACGGCGCCATCCGTTCGGCCAATTCTGGGGTTCCCGGAGCACCGTACGGCACGACCGGTACCCGACCAACCCAAAATACCATCTCGGGCAGCACGTCCCAATCGAATTCTTGCCCGGACACGCCGATCCCCGTCGCCACGGGCGGATGGGCATGGATGACCGCCATGACATCCTCCCGCAAGCGCAGCACCTCGAGATGCATATTCAACTCGGCCGATGCTGGGTGCTTGCCCCTGACCACGGCTCCCTTGAAATCTACTTCGACCATGTCTTCCGGGCTGACATCAGCCTTGATGACCCCGCTCGGAGTCACCAAGGCGCGGTCCTCGCCAACCCGCATGGAAACATTCCCGTCCGCCCCGGCGATGAGCCCCAGCTCGGCCAGTCGCCGGCAGCATTTGGCCTTTCGGCGAGCAGCGTCGGACACGGCCTATGTCGCTCGCTCGTACACCGTCCGTCCGCCCACGATCGTCCTTTCGACCCGCCCGGTCAGCGTGTGGTCGGTGTAGGGTGTGTTGCGGCTCTTGGAATAGAACCGCGAAGGGTCGACCGTCCAGGTCGCGTCCGGGTCGAACACGACGACGTCGGCCGGTTTCCCCTTCCCCAACGTACCACCCTCCAAGTGAAAGGCGCGCGCCGGCTCCGTACTCATTCGGCGAATCAAATCCGGTAAGCTCAGCACTCCGCCACCGATGAGTTCGTGGACCCCCAAACCCAAGGCCGTTTCCAATCCTATGATACCGAATGGCGCCTCGTCGAAATCGCGTTCCTTGGCCTCGTAGTGATGCGGCGCGTGGTCGGTGGCGATCAGATCGATGGTCCCGTCGCGGAGCCCTTCCCGCAGCGCGGCTACATCCGCTTCCTCTCGCAGCGGCGGATTCATCTTTGCGTTCGTGTTGTAGCCTTCACATTCCTCATGAGTCAACGTCAGGTGATGCGGCGTAACCTCCGCGGTCACGCGGACGCCCTTGTCCTTGGCGCGCCGTATGATGTCCACGGCACCTTTCGTCGAGACGTGGCAGAGGTGGATGTGACCGCCTGTCAGCTCCGCAAGAATCACGTCGCGCGCAACCATGATGTCCTCCGCCGCCGCCGGAATCCCCTTGAGACCGAGCCGGGTCGACACCACTCCTTCGTGCATCGTGCCGCGGTCGGCCAGGGTCAGTTCTTCGCAATGGTTGGCAATGGGAATGCCGAAGACCTGCGCGTACTCGAGTGCGGTGCGCATGAGATGGCTGGATACCACCGGATGCCCGTCGTCGCTCAGCGCAACCACACCGGCTTCGATCAACCTGGCAAACTCAGCGAGCTGCTCTCCGTTTTGCCCCACCGAAATCGCACCGTAGGGAAACACACGCGCGCTGTTGGCTGCACTCGCCTGCTTGACGATAAATCCGACGGCGGCCTGGTTGTCGGTTACCGGTTGCGTGTTCGGCATCGAACACACGGATGTGAACCCGCCGGCGGCCGCCGACTGCGCACCGGTTGCCACCGTTTCCGCCTCTTCCTTACCCGGCTCACGGAAGTGCACGTGCACGTCGATCAAACCCGGCGCCACGACCATGCCGGAAACGTCGACGGTCTCCACGCCGTCACCCGCCGCGATGTTGGGTTCGACCGCGGTTATCCGGCCGTCCTCGATGAGCACGTCCGCCGTTTGGTCGAGTTGAGGCGCGGGGTCGATCACCCTTCCACCCTTGAGGAGAATCGGCTTCATCCTTCTCCCTTCGAGACATCCGCACGCTCCGGCGTGCCGCCGGCCAGGAGATAGAGCACCGCCATGCGAACGGCGATGCCGTTCGTCACCTGCTGCAGGATGACGCTGTGCGGTCCGTCGGCAACTCTCGAGTCGATCTCCACGCCGCGGTTCATAGGACCCGGATGGAGGATCAACAGGTCACGTGGAGCACGATCCAGCCGTTCCTGGGTGATTCCAAAGACTCGGTAGAACTCGCCGAGCGACGGAATGTATCCCCCCTGCATTCGTTCCAGTTGCAGCCGCAACACGTTCAACACGTCTGCCCATTCGATGGCTTCTTCGGGACGCCCGAATACCTGCACTCCGAGTTCTTCAATGCCGCGGGGGAGCAGCGAACGTGGGCCACACACCGCGACCGCCGCACCGAGCTTGAGTAGTCCCCAAATGTTGCTGCGCGCCACTCGGCTGTGGAGAATATCGCCGCATATGCAAACCTTGAGCCCGTCGATCCGACCGAACTTGTCGCGGATGGTGAGCAAATCCAGAAGTCCTTGCGTAGGGTGCTCGTGCCACCCATCGCCCGCATTGATAACGTTGGACGCTATTCGATCGGCGAGGAAAGCCGCGGCGCCGGAAGAAGGATGTCGCACGACCACCATATCAATCCGCATGGCTTCGAGGTTGCGCGCCGTGTCCACGAGGCTCTCACCCTTCTCGACCGACGATCCAGCAGCCGCGATGTTGACGGTATCAGCCGACAACCGCTTTTCCGCGAATTCAAAGGCAATCCGGGTGCGGGTAGACGCTTCATAGAAGAGATTGACGATCGTCTTGCCCCTCAGCGTCGGCACTTTTTTGATCGCCCGCTCGCTCACCTCTTTGAATGGTTCGGCGGTGTCGAGAATGAGTTGGATTTGATCGGTGGAAAGAGGCTCGAGGCCGAGGAGATCCTTGCCTAGCGACGGGACCGGGGAAGATGCGTCCCGAATCACTTCTCCGACCCTCGGACCAACACGACGGCGTCACTCCCATCGCGTTCCTCCAGGAGGACGTCCACCCGCTCACCGGGTTTCGTATCCACGGCACTTCCGACAATGTCGGCTTGGATGGGCAGTTCCCTACCACCCCGATCGATGAGCACGCACAACCCGATCCGTGATGGCCGCCCGAAATCGGTGAGCACGGCAAGTGCCGCCCGCACCGTCCGTCCGGTGTACAACACGTCGTCCACGATCATGACGCAGCGATCGGTCAACTCCATCGAGATGTCGGTTTTTCCGACTACAGGCGCCGGGCCGATGGTCTGCAGGTCGTCGCGATACAGGGTGATGTCCAACTCGCCCCGTGGAATAGCGGCTCCGTCCCCGCCGCCGATGTGGGTGGCTAACCGTCGGGCCAGATCGACTCCACGTCGCTGAATACCGACCAATACCAGGCGGTCGGTACCGCCAGCGAAATCGACGACTTCTGTGGCCATACGCTGTATCGCCCGTGTGATGTCACGGGCATCGAGGAGGGTGTTGCGCTCTTCTGCAACGCTCATAGTCGCCGCGGAAGTTAGGGAGGGAGGGCCAGGAGGTCAACGACGGCGTCAAATCGACGCTTTCCCCCACCGCGAACCGTTTCTCGGGCCGGCTACGGCCAGCTCAGTATATAAGGAAAGACGTTCTTGGGTTCGAATCGCAGGGTGGTGATTTCCGGGAGGGACCCTGGAAACCCCACCCACATCCCTCTATAATCCGTCGCTGGAGAGGTGTCCGAGTGGTTGAAGGAGCCGGTCTCGAAAACCGGTGGGCTCTTACGGGTCTCGAGGGTTCGAATCCCTCCCTCTCCGTTGTCCTTCAACAACTTAGAGTGACACAGGAACCCTCCCAAGCGGAGGGTTTTCTCGTCTTGGGCACATTTTTGGGCACGAAAGAGGTAAAACCTACGAGCCCACGTCACTCGTGTTGACGGCGAAGTCGGACAACTTTGCGGGGGTTGGCGCTTTCTTAATGGGGATTGGCGCTTTCTTAATAATGAATAGAGGAAGAACCGTTGCTCGAAGCGATGTGTAACCCGCTCGACGTGGAACCGGGCGGCCTGATCGAACGGACGGGCCGACGGAAGCGGAGGTGACGTGCTGGGAAGGAATCCACAACCGTCACGCCGATCCGCCCCCGCACTACGGGTATACACGGACAAATGACCGAACCGACATCGCTTGCGGCACGGGCGCAGAAGCGTTACGGCCCACCTGAGAACATCGAGCTTCGGTACGGCGGCCCCTTCGGAACTGGCGAGCATCGATTCAGCGGATGGTGCGTCGGGTTCGAGTGGGTCACGAAATACCTGGCGCAAGAACTGTCGGACGATGAGGCAGCGTGTGTAGCGTTCTTCGTGACGGTGGAGAACGAGGTTATTGTGGTCTACGACCTCGGCCCTCGGAACGAGTTCCCCGACAACCGAGATAGTCCGAGTCCAGACTCGGTAGTTCAGCAGTTTCTAACCGGATGCTACCGAGGAAAGGTCAGCTGGCTCGCACTCCACCGTCACAAAAACTGTCACAACAACCATGATCGTCTATAAGCGCCTGTGATCGTCAAACCAGAGAAATCGGGCGATTTGAGCGCTCATGATCGCGTATGAGCGCCCGCTACAGTCCTCCGGAGCCAAAGGTCGTGGGTTCGAATCCCGCCTGGCGTATTTCGTAAGTACATGTATTACAATTAGTTAACTTCAAATTCCCCTCACCTCTTGACCCGAACATGGCCTGTCGAGAGACGGCTCGATCATGGTGTGCGAGGGCCCCCTCGTCACCACCCCGGTGGGTGCGGGATGCGGCTTCTCACTTCTCACTTCTCACTTTCTAGAAACTGTATTCCAATCCGGCGGTCCACAGCACGTCGGGACGCAGTCCACCACTGTTCAACGGCCAGATGGAGTTGGTCACGATCGTCAGGCCGGACGTCGTCGTGAACTTGAAGCCAAGGGAGGCGTTGATGATGTCGTCGCGCATGTCCGGCACCGACGTGGGTTCGATGAGGCGTCGGAACGGCTCATCGATAGTCAACGGGTCCGGGATGGTAACTTTGCTGTCTCCCA
>JAPULP010000369.1 GCA_027294815.1 Gemmatimonadota bacterium
TCGGGCTCATTCCCCGCCGCATGTTGTCGACCGTCAAGAAGGCTCCGCACACCATGATGTTGGCTTCGCCGCGGCCGGTCGACCCGGCCGCGCCGATGTCGTTATCGGTGTACTGGCCGGCGCCAATGATCGGAGAGTCTCCCACGCGTCCGGGAATCTTCCACGAAAGGCCGCTGGTCGTGGTCACCGACGAAATATCTCCGTTGGTGTTCACGATGTTGATGTTGACCGTGCCGGTCTGACGCGGGATCATTCGTTCGTCGTTGGTGACGTTGATCCAGTCATCGTCAGGCCCACGGTTGGCGCGCCAGCGAAGCCAGCGCTCGCGGGTTGCGTCGGTCATCAGATCTTCTTCTTTGAATCCGTACGACAGAGCGAATTTCTTGGCGCCTTCGCCGACCAGCATGATGTGGTCGGTGTACATGAGAACGTACTTTGCGACCACGCTCGGCGTCTTGATTCCCTCGAGCGCTCCAACGGCCCCCGCTCGCTTGGTGGGACCGTGCATGCACGAAGCATCGAGCTGAACGACGCCCTCTTCGTTTGGAAGACCACCGTACCCGACCGAGGAGTCCTCCGGATCGAGCTCTTGGATCTTCGCGCCCTCGATGGCGGCATCCAGCGTGTCCATACCTTCGCCAATGAGTCGGCCGGCCAGCTCGACCCCCCGGAGACCGTTGGCCGACGCTGCGGCCACGTTGCCGGCGGCGCGGCGAAGGTGAACGGCCGGAAAGCCGCTTTTGACGTTGAACGGTCCACTTAGGGTCGCCCCGGCGGCTACACCAGTGGCGGCGCCGAAAAATTCACGGCGTGAGAATGAATCAGACACTGTGTACCTCCTCCGGTGAAGCCAACCTGCGCGGGTCTCGGGATTTAACCGGACGCGCTGTGAGCGTCAACTTGCTTGGTGACTCGACCGCCTCTACGTTGAGCCCAGGTCTTCATGGGACGAACCGACAACCAACCCGAGTCCGTAGCCGTCCGCTACGCCGCCTTTGTGACCCTCGTCCTCCTGATCGGTGGTGGGCTACTCTTGGCGATTGGGGTGGGGATGGGGTGGTTAATCTTGATGGCCGGTGCGGTGGTTGGCGTGCTCGCCGGCGTGTTATTCCTGGTGTTCAAGCTGCTGGCCGCACCGTCGGCCGACGCGCTGCTGACCTTCCTCGGCGCACAGTCGGGATCGAGTACGCCTGCCCTCAAGGGCTACTCGGCGATCGAGGCCCTTGTCGCCCGAGGCCGGTATCAGGACGCAGCGTCTTCCTACCGCCGAGAGATTCGATCCGACCCGGGTGACATCGAAGCGAGATCCCGATTGGCGCAGCTTCTTTTGGATCGCCTCGATGATCCGGCGGGCGCAGCGCGTTTGTTGATCGAAGCCCGGGATCTGACGCGCCACGAACCGCAGAAGATCGGTTATGCGTTGCGCCTCGTCGATCTCTACCGAAGCCGCCTGAAAGATCGAGGCAAGGCGCTGGTGGAGTTGCGACGCCTGGTGGATACCTTCCCCGACTCACCCCACAGCGACGGCGCCCGGAATGAATTAGCCCAGCTGCTAGAGGAAGCGAGATTGGAGCGAGAAGCCGACCCGCTGTGAACGCAGTCACTCCCATCCTTTCGATTGTCGTCCCCGTATTCAACGAACGCGCCAACCTCGCGCCACTTCTCGAGGAGATCGAGACGGTGTTTTCCGAATTGGCGCATGAGGTCTTGGCCGTTGACGACGGATCGACAGACGGTTCGCTCGAGGAGCTGGATCGCTTGAGCAACGATTACGATGAACTTCGCGTAGTCAGCCTGGAAGCACATGCCGGCCAGAGCGCTGCTTTGGCGGCCGGATTCGATGCGGCTCGCGGGCAATTCGTTCTCACGATGGACGCGGACGGCCAGAACGATCCGGCCGATGGCCTCCGGTTGTGGGAGGTGGTTTGCGGCCCAGGCTCCGCGACCGCGGCCGTCGGTTACCGGGTTCAACGCGCGGACAGTCGGTGGAAACGGCTTCAGAGCCGGGTCGCCAACCTGGGGCGGGATCTGATTACCGGTGACGCAGTGAAAGACACCGGTTGTTCCCTGAAGGTCATGCCCCGTTCCGCCCTCGCTCGGATTCCGAGGTTTCGAGGGATGCACCGTTTCCTGCCCACACTCCTGCGGTGGGACGGACAGGAAGTTCTGGAAATCGGCGTCTCGCACCGCAGGCGGTGGTCCGGCAGGAGCAAGTACGGTGCTTGGTCACGGCTTTGGGTTGGAATACGTGACGCCTTCGGCGTGAGATGGCTGCTCCGGCGCCGCTTGGTGTATCGTACCCGGGAAAACCGGCGCGGCGAGAAGGGTTGAACTAAGTTTTGGGCTCAGATTTGTCGATGATATACGGAGATTCCCCGAAGAGATGATTGCATGACTACATCGTTTGGCCGCTTCTTCCTCCCAGGCCCCACCGAGGTCCATCCGGAGGTGTTAGCCGCGCTGGCGCGTCCGATGATTGCCCATCGGGGCCGGGCAATGACCGAATTACTCGGCGGCATGGAAGCGCCGCTGCAGTCGTTGTTTCGAACGCAGGGGCGCCCGGTGATCGGAACGTGTTCTGCGACGGCGTTCATGGAAATGGCGATTCGATCCGGCGTGCGGAGCCGGGTGCTGTCGCTCGTCGCGGGCGCGTTCGGCAAACGGTTCGCCGCGATCGCCCAGGCGTGCGGGCGTGATGTGGTGACGTTGGAGGTTGCACCGGGACAAACCGTCGAGCCCGACATGCTCCGCGACGCGCTGGAGCGGAGCGACGTCGACGCCGTGACCCTAGTGCACTCGGAAACGTCAACCGGCGCGCTTGCTCCCCTGGAGCAACTCGCCGAGGTCGTGCACGAATTCGATGATGTCATGCTCTTGGTCGATGCGGTGACGTCGATGGCGGGGCTGCCGGTCGAAACGGACGAATGGAAGCTCGACTTCGTGTTGACGGGTTCGCAAAAAGCGCTCGCGCTGCCCCCGGGGTTGGCCCTGGCGGCTCACTCGGAGCGAATGCTCGAGCGTGCGAAGACCGTACCCGAGCGAGGCGGATACCTGGACCTCGTGGCGTACGCCGATGCGGCCGAGAACCACCAGCCGACCAACACCCCGGCGATCTCGTTGCTGTATGCGCTCGACACCCAGCTCGAGCGCATCACGGCAGAGGGTGGTATCGAGGCCCGGTGGAACCGGCACAAAGCCATGCTGGACACGGTGGGGAAGTGGGTCGATGATCGCGGCGAGTCTCTCGGGCTGAGCTACCTGCCCGAGAAGGATCGCAGAAGTTGGACTGTTTCTTGTTTGCGCCTCGGCGGCGGACAAAATGGCCGCGAGATTCAACACACCTTGGCCGATCAGGATTGGATGATTGCGTCGGGGTACGGCCAGTTGAAAAAGACCACCATTAGGATCGGCCACATGGGCGACCATTCGGTTGCCGAATTGCAGGAATTACTGAAGGTGTTGGAGGAGACGATCGCGTGACCTTTGTTGTGGTGGTTGCTGACAATATCGATGAACAAGGCTTGGACCTGCTCCGCGACGAACAGGATTTCGAGGTCGTGTCGACGGTTGGCGCTCCCGATCAGCTACTTGAGGAGTTGGCTCGAGCGCACGCTTTGTTGGTTCGTTCGTCCACGCGTGTTACCGAAGACCTGCTCAGCCGCGCTCCGTTGCTACGGGTCGTCGGGCGGGCGGGCATCGGTGTCGACAACATCGACGTGCGGGCTGCCACGCACCGCGGTATCGCCGTGATCAATGCGCCAGGCGCCAACACGGTCAGCGCCGCGGAACACGCGTTTGCGCTGTTGTTGGCTCTGGTGCGCCGAATACCATGGGCCTCGGCCAGCATGCGGCGTGGCGAGTGGGACAGAAAGCGGTTTGGCGGGACTGAGCTCCGTGGGAAAGTGCTTGGTCTCGTCGGTCTGGGACGCATCGGAGCTCACGTCGCGGGAATTGCGCAGGCGTTTGGCATGGACGTCGTCGCGTTCGATCCGATGCTCTCGAGTGCGCGCGCAAAGGAGCTCGGCGTGCAACTCGTGTCGCTCGAGAAGCTGCTGAGTTGGGCAGACGTCATTTCTCTCCACGCACCCATTAACGATCACACCCGTGGCTTGCTCAACGCCGAGAGGTTGGCGTTGATGAAGCCGGGCGCGGTTCTCATCAACACGGCGCGGGGCGGCTTGATCGACGACCAGGCGTTGTTCGATGCGGTGGAGAAGGGCAAGCTTGCCGGAGCGGCCCTCGACGTGTTCGATCCGGAGCCGCTGCCAGAGGACTCTCCGCTGAGGCGCTCAGATAAAATCATTCTTACTCCGCACCTCGCCGCATCCACTCAAGAAGCCCAGGTGCGGGTGTCGGTAGAAATCAGTCGGTCGGTGCGCGACGCATTGCGCACTGGTGACGTGGGCGGGGCCGTGAACGTTCCCGGCGTATCGAGCGAAGTGCTGGCCCGATCCCGTGCGGCGCTCGATCTCGCCAAGCAAGTCGGGCGGGTTGCCGCGGTGCTGGCGCGTGGTCCCATTCAAGAGGTGGAAGTCGACTACGGCGGTCGCGACGACGGGGCCCCGAAACCAGTGATGCTCGCGGCACTCGAGGGAGTGCTGCGCGCCAGTGGCGTCGCTGCCGTGAGCCTCATCAACGCAGCGATGATCGCCGAGGAGCGAGAAATCTCCGTCCACCGGCGCATAGGCAAACCCGCCGCTGGGTACGAAACGACCGTTGGTGTGAAAGTGGGGACTCCGGATGGTGAGTTCACTGTGGTCGGAGCCCTGGCCGGTGAACAGCAGAGCGTCATTCGAATTGACGACTACGCCGTCGACATACCGTCCATGGGAGATGTGCTGATTCTCAAAAATCGTGACGTGCCCGGTATGATCGGGCGGGTGGGCACCGTACTCAGCGGTGGTGATGTGAACGTTGGGTTCTTCCACCAAGCGCGTAACGAGCGGGCCGGAGGCGATGCACTCGCGGCCGTGGGTGTCGACCAGCCGCCGTCTGAGACGCTGTTGTCAAAGTTGAAGGAACTGCCTGACGTGCTCGAGGTGTGGCTCGTGAGGTTGGGTGACGGAGGTTAGGCCGGAGGCACGCTCGACGTCCCAGCAACCGACGGCGGTGTGGCTCGGCGGAGACGGAAAGAACTCACATCCCCGATGAGGCGTTCGGCCACCTCCGCCAACGTTGCCGCGGACCCGGCGATCTCCTGCGTAGACGCCGTCTGTTGCTGGGCCGACGCCGCGATTTGCTCCGCGGCCGCGAGGAAGGCCTCGGTTCGGCCGGAGATATCGTTCAGTTGCGTCGAGATGTCCTGCACGAACTGCTGTGCCTGTTCGGCGGCTTCCGACGTTTCGTCGGTCCAGGCTTTATTACCCGACGCCGCTTCTGCTACCTCTTGCAGTCCCTGCGCAGCAGATCTAGCGATTTCCCGGACGGACTCACTTCCCGCCGCAATGCCTTCGAACCGGGTCCGTGTTCGTTCGACATTGGTGAGTACCTTGCCCACGGTTTCCGATGTCATGGTTGCCGCACGGGCCGCTTGCGTTGCCAGTTTGCGAACTTCATCAGCCACGACGGCGAATCCACGCCCCTCACCCCCCGTCGCTCCAGCCCGAGCCGCCTCGATGGACGCGTTGAGCGATAACATGTTCGTCCGGTTGGCGATGGCCTTTGTCTGTCCGACGAACCTTTGAATCTCTTGTGACATCTCGGAAAGGGCGTGTGCATCCTCGACGCCCTTGGCAATGTCGGCGGACAAACGCGTGAGTTCGTCACTGCTCTTGAGCAATAGGCTCTTGTGGTGCTCCGCCACGGTTTGCAGGGCCGAGTTGCGGGTGGCGGCGGTGCGAGTGCCGTTCGCGAGTGTCGAAGTAATCTCGAGGATGCGTTTGGTGTCCAGCGACGCGTTCTGGATGAGGCTTGCCTGTTCCGCTGCCTGGTTCGACAAGTGTTGACAGGTCTTCGACATTTCTTGGGTTGAAGCCGACATTTGCTCGGTGCTTGCCGAGATCTGCTCCGCCATGGCCGCGGCCTCGTCCGCCGATGCGCGAATGGCCCCCACGAGGGTGGTGAGTGCCCGTACCATTTGGTGTACAGAGTTGCTGAGATCGTCCAACTCGTCGTCATCACCAGCGTTCGCAACCCTTTCAATGGTCAGGTCCCCCTCGGCGATGCGTTGCGCAATTGCTCGCGCCGCCGCGACGGGCCTCGTAATGCGTGTATCGAGCCAACTGGCAAAGGTGAGAAGCACGGTGAGCGACAGCGCGATCATCACGCCGCCGGTGACGTAGGCCGAGTTCCGCACGGTCGCGATCGGAGCGCGGGCCGTCACAGTCCTTTCACGGGCGAGTATCCACCACAGACCGTTCCCAGCCGGCACCGAAGCCACCAACTCGTTGAGGCCGTCGGCGGCCGCTGCCTCGACAGTTTGAGGCTGACCGGTCAGCGGGATGGCATCGATAGCGCCCGCCGTCTGCAGCAAAACTTCGTCGTCCGGAGAAACCAGCAACCGTCCGAGAGAATCGACGACCTCCACGCGCGACGTGAAAACTTCGCCGTCGCCGTTGAGTAGGGCGGCCAGCGGCGAGAGATCGATAACCCCGGTGATCACACCGAGTGGGGATCCGTCGCCCGGATCGATGATCGCTACCGAGTACTCCACGGCGACGAGTCCCGCGGATTCGTCGTGGACCGGGTCTGCTTGAAACGATCCATCGGCTATCGCACGCTGCCACCATGCCTCGTCGTTCTGTACGAAGTCGGAGGTCCGATTCGTGGTCTCGACGTTGAATCCGTGGCGCTCGGTCAAGAAGATCTCCGCGAAGTCCGTTTGATTCCTGAATCCGAGGAGGTAGGCCCGTACTTCGGGGAAGCCACCGAGGGTGCGGTCTGAGTCGAACTGACGTTCTAACTCGTCGAGTGAAAGTCCGGCGATTCCTCTGCGATCGACGTACGCGCCGCCCGCCCGGGCAGCATCCACCAGCGCCGGCATCTGGGCCAGCAGCTCCACGTCGGCACGCCGCTCGTTCAGGTACCGCGCCAGAATACTGGAGGCGCGGAGGGCGTCGGCGGTCAACCGATCGCGAATGCTCCGCTCCATCTCGATCGAAGTGCTTCGAGTCATGAGGCCCGTAATCAGGCCAATCACCAACACGGCGAGGGGGGCGCCGATCAGGAGGACGGTGCTTCGGAGTTTCGATGCGGACCCGGGCATGACCGGCTAACCTACGGAAGGCTTTCTTGGGGAGCAAGCCGTCTTAGATTACCGCCACCATGAATGACACTGTTCGAGCACCGGAAGCCTACGATCCGACAGCCATCGAGGCCAAATGGCGCGGCCGGTGGGACGAGCGGCAGACCAACGCCGCCAACCTGGACGCTGCCAAGCGGCCCTATTTCAACCTCATGATGTTCCCCTACCCGTCGGCAGAGGGCCTTCACGTGGGGAACGTCTTCGCGTTCGTCGGGAGCGACATCCATGGCCGTACCAGGCGGTTGCAGGGGTACGAGGTGTTCGAACCGCTCGGCTTCGATGCGTTCGGTATTCACTCCGAAAACTACGCCCTGAAGGTCAACACGCATCCGGGCAGGCTCATTCCCCGGAACATCGAGCGATTCCGTGAGCAGCTGAAACGAGTCGGTTTGATGATTGACTGGAAGCATGAGCTCTCGACCACTGATCCGGCGTACTACAAGTGGACCCAGTGGATCTTTCTGCAGTTGTTCAAGGCCGGTCTCGCCGTGAAAAAGTCAGCTCCGGTCAACTGGTGCCCCGAGTGCAAGACCGTGCTGGCCAACGAGCAAGTCATCGACGGCTACTGTGAACGCCACCCCGAGGTAAAGGTCCACCAGCGCTTCCTCGAACAGTGGTTCTTCACGATCACCGATTATGCCCAGCGACTCCTGGATAAGCTCGAGTCGCTCGATTGGTCCGAATCGACTCGGCTCATGCAGATAAACTGGATTGGGCGTTCTGAGGGGGCGGAACTCGAATTTGCTACTCCCACGGGACAATCGATTCGTGTCTTCACCACCAGGCCCGACACGGTCTTTGGCGCTCCGTGGGTCGTTTTGGCGCCCGAGCATCCGCTCGTTGAGGCGCTGACCGCCGCCGAGCAGCGAAACGACGTCGAAACGTACCGGCGTCAGGCGGCGGATATGGACATCGTTTCACGAAAGGTTGGGGATAAGGAAAAGACCGGTGTCTTCACCGGATCCTACGCGCGCAACCCGGCCACCGGCGAAGACATTCCCATTTGGATTGCGGACTACGTGCTCATGGAGTACGGCACGGGGGCCATCATGGCCGTCCCCGGGCACGACAAGCGCGATTTTGAGTTTGCACGAACATTCGGTCTTCCTATCGTCAAGGTGGTAGAGCCCGATGCACGTGGCCCGGACGGTGAACCGCTCGAGCTCCCAACCGATACCTGGGATGGAAAGCTCGTAAACAGCGGGCGGTTTGACGGTGTGCCCTGCCGGGAAGCCGCCAAGGCCATCACCGACTGGTTGGAACAACAAGGAACGGCACACCACAAAACGCAGTACCGCCTGCACGACTGGTGTATCTCCAGGCAACGCTATTGGGGACCGCCAATCCCAATCATCTACTGCGATAAGTGCGGAACGGTGCCGGTCCCCGAGGAAGATCTCCCGGTCGTATTGCCGGATACGGAAGATTTTCAACCGGACGAGAGTGGTGTGTCGCCGTTGGCCCGCCTGGAAGAGTGGTATCACGTCGAGTGTCCAACGTGCGGGGCAAAAGCGCGGCGCGAGACGGACGTCTCCGATACCTTCCTCGATTCGGCTTGGTACTTCCTGCGGTATCCGTCGACGGATTTCTCCGATCGGCCCTTCGATGCGGAACTGACCAAACGCTGGCTTCCGGTGTCGCAGTATATCGGGGGCAACGAACACGCCGTGCTGCACCTCATGTACTCCCGGTTCATCACGATGGCGCTGTACGATCTTGGTCACCTGCCGTTCGAAGAGCCGTATCGACGCTTCCGCGCGCACGGGACGATCGTTCGTGATGGCTCCAAGATGTCCAAGTCGCGTGGCAACGTGGTCATCCCGGACGACTACATCAATCGTTGGGGCGCGGACACCTTCAGGATGTTTCTGATGTTCCTCGGGCCCTATCAAGAGGGGGGGGATTTCCGCGCCGAGGGTATCTCGGGAATCCGCCGATTCCTGGAAAAAACCTGGATCGCCGTCTGGGATACATCGGCAAGTGGTGGGTCACCCGATCCGGTGGTAGTCCGAAAGCTCCATCAGACGATCCGCAAAGTAACCGACGACATCGAGGGACTTCGTTACAACACCGCGATATCGGCGTTGATGGAATACCTCAATACCGTGAGGAGCCGCGCCGCCGAAAACGGAACGAGTGCCCTCGGCGCCGAGACGCTGGGTCCGCTGTTGATCATGCTTGCGCCGTTCGCACCGCACATCTCGGAGGAGTGTTGGGAGCGGTTGGGACATTCGGAAAGCGTTTTTGATGCTCGGTGGCCGGAGTTCGACGAGGCACTCGCCGCGGAAGACGAAATACAACTCGTTGTGCAGGTCAACGGACGTGTTCGAGGACGGATCGCGGCCCCAGTCACCGTATCGCAGGACGACGCTCTGAAACTCGCCCTGCAAGACGACGGTGTGAAGAAGCACGTGG
>JAPULP010000037.1 GCA_027294815.1 Gemmatimonadota bacterium
CTTGCCCCAATACGTCCAGTCGCGGAATTCGCGTTTCTTGACCCGAGCGATGGCCTCGCGGTGATCCACCAGTCGGGGACACCGGGTGCAGCGCGTTACGGAGGCGTGGATTTGGTCGAGGCCTTTCATACAAGACAATAGCGGGAGTGGGTGCAGAGATTCAGGGGCACAGAGGCAGGGAATTCAGATTCTCTAGATTGCAGAATGCAGAATGCAGATTGCAGTTCAATCTAAAATCTCGAATCTGCAATCTGCAATCTGAAATCGCCCAAAGGGCGTCTATATATCCAGATTCCTCACGTACCTCGCGTTTTCCTCGATAAACGCCCGGCGCGGCTCGACCTCGTCACCCATCAATTTTTCGAACAGCTGCGAGGCGTTGAAAGCCTCTTCGATCTCGACGCGTAGAATCGTTCGCGCCGCAGGATCCATGGTGGTCTTCCACAACTGGTCGGGATTCATCTCGCCCAATCCTTTGTATCGCTGGATCATGACCTTCCCCTTGCCGCCGCCGTTGGCCAGCCGCTTTATGTAGGAATCCCGTTCCTCATCGTTGTAGGCGTAATGTTCGTCCTTCCCCTTGGCAACACGGTACAGGGGCGGCTGCGCGATGTATATGTAGCCCGCTTCGATGAGCGGCCGCATCTGCGTGTAGAAAAACGTGAGCAGCAGCGTCCGGATATGCGCGCCGTCAACGTCGGCGTCGGTCATGATAATGATCTTGTGGTAACGGGCGTCGTCCAACTTGAAGTCGTCACCACCTAACCCGGTACCGATTGCCGTGATCATCGCGCGAATCTCGGCGTTGGACAGGATCTTGTCGATCCTCGATTTTTGCACGTTGAGGATCTTGCCCCGCAGTGGAAGAATCGCCTGATAGCCGCGGTCGCGGCCCTGCTTTGCGGAACCGCCGGCGCTGTCACCCTCGACGAGATATAGCTCGCTGATCGACGGATCGGACACGGAGCAGTCCGCGAGCTTGCCGGGTAGGACACCGCTTTCGAGCGCGCTCTTCTTCCGCACCAACTCGCGAGCCTTCTTAGCGGCCTCGCGCGCACGCGCGGCACTTGCGGCCTTTTCGATGACCGCCCTGGCGACGCTCGGATTCTCGTGCATGAAATTGCCGAGGTGTTCGTAGACGACCGTCTTGACGATGCTCTCGACCTCGCTGTTGCCGAGCTTTGTTTTCGTCTGTCCTTCGAATTGCGGTTCCCGCACCTTGACGTGAATCACCGCCGTCAATCCCTCGCGAACATCGTCGCCCGTGAGAGAGAAGTTCTCTTTCTTGAGTGAGCCCCTCACCTTGACGACTTCGTTGATCGCTCGAGTCAGTGCGGAACGGAAACCGGTGAGGTGAGTTCCCCCTTCGTGCGTGTTGATGTTGTTGACGAAGGAAAACGTATTTTCGGAATACCCATCGCTGTATTGTAGCGCGATGTCGATCTCCACGTCGTCCTTGACCGACACGATGCTGATGGGGTTCGGGTGCAAGGGTTTGCGGTTGCCACCGAGAAACGTGACGAACTCCGGCAAGCCCTTCTTGAACAGGAAGGTCTCTTCGCGCGGTTTGTTGCCACGAAGGTCTGCGATACTCAGGGTGACGCCCGCGTTGAGGTAGGCGAGCTCCCGGAGCCGATTCGCCAGCGTCTCGAAGTCGTACCGGGTTTCCGTAAATATGTCCCGATCGGGTTTGAACGTGATTTTGGTGCCGGACGTTGTTGTCTTACCGATAACTTCGATGGGCTGCGTCGTGGTGCCTCGCGCGAAGGCCATGTGGTGTTCTTTTCCTGCACGGCTCACCCAGACGTCGAGTTTTTCCGACAGCGCGTTGACCACAGAAACGCCGACGCCATGAAGTCCGCCCGACACTTTGTAGGTGCTCTTGTCGAACTTGCCGCCTGCGTGCAGCATGGTCATCGCGATCTCGAGGCCGGGTTTCTTTTCGGTCTTGTGGATATCGACCGGGATACCCCGTCCGTCGTCCACAACGGTAACGGAGTCGTCCGCGTTGATGGTCAATTCGATCTTCGTACAGAAACCGGCCAACGCTTCGTCGATGGAGTTGTCCACTACCTCGTACACCAGGTGGTGCAACCCTCGGGCCGAAGTTGAACCGATGTACATGCTCGGCCGCTTCCGAACCGCGTCGAGACCTTTGAGTACTTGAATGGAATCCGAGCTGTATTGCTGTTCGCCGCTCGATTCCTCTGTCGCGCTAGGTTGCTTCGCCATTAACTCCTCTTTCAGCTATTGGCTGATCCATTATTTATGTGGCTGCTGACGGCCAACAGCGCCCAGCATCCAGTGGATTCGCTTGATTCGTCTTCCCTTGACTGCCAAGCCCTTGATAATTGTTGGTGACATGAGTTGCAGTTCCTGCAACCACGCGGATGACTCCACTCGCACCCGGAGCGTACCGGCTTTGTCCACGGAATCCGGTTCGGACACGCTCGCTACCTGGTCACCCACGAGTTCCGCCCAATCGTTGATGATACTCGCCTGACTGATGCGGCGCACCAGCCCGTGGCGTCCGAAATAGTCGGTCAACGATTCGCCGATCGTGCGCGTGCCTTTACTGCTCAAGCCGGCCTCCGGACATCACCCACCGCGGGCGCTCAAACAACTCTGGGGGCACCTCGGAGTCACGGGGCGCGGCCACGATCGCCTGACCCGACAGGGTGTCTCGTATCAATCCGAGGAGATTTGCCTGTCGGGTATCGTCCAGCTCCACGAAAACGTCGTCGTACAATCCTATTGGGACTTCGCCCGTGGCTTCTGCCAGGGTTTTTGCCTCGATCAATCTGAGAGCGATTGCCGCCGTACGCTGTTGGCCTGCCGACCCGTAGGTCCGGAGACTGTGGGCGCCGAGTGACAATCGGAGATCGTCTCGATGGGGGCCCACCGTCGTTGTGCCCCGGCGCAGGTCGCGGTCGATCGTCTTAGCTAGCAGCTGTTGCAAATCCGAACCCTCGTCTTCCGCACCCGCGGCATGCCGGCGATAGCGCATTCCTGCCTCTTGGGGTTCGCCCAGGGCGGAACAGATGGACTTGAAACGGTCTGACCAACGCTCCACCCAAGCTATGCGCATCGACCACACGGTTTCCGCGGCCGCCGCCAACGGGGAGTCGAACGCCCGAGCCGCGTCACCGTTCCCCATGCGAAGCGCGGCATTTCGCTGTTTGAGCGCCTGGCGCATCGCGGCGAGTTCCTCCAAGTACTTCGGCTCGCTGAGCGACAATAGCACATTCAGATACCGCCTCCGGCCGGCGGGACTGCCGGCCACAATCGCGCGATCTTCTGGCGAGAACGACACGGCCGCGATCCGGCCCACGGCGGCACCGAGTCGCCGAGCGGGTTCCCGATCGATGGTGACCTTCTTACGCTGCCCCGCGACCTCGTATCCCGCGGTGACTCGCACGTGCGCAGATCCGCCAACGAAAAACCCCTCTGTCCCGAACCTCACCAACTCGCGATCCTTGGCGCCCCGAAAAGAGCGAAAGAGCACCAAGTAGTAGATCGCTTCGAGAAGGTTGGTCTTACCCTGTCCGTTCGCTCCGATAATGACCACGCCGTTCTCGGGTAGCTCGATATCGAGCGACGCGATGTTCCGAAAGTTCCGGACGGTGAGATCGGTCAGCCGCACACGCGACCCGTTCTCGAATGGGGCGGGATCACCGCGAGGTGCCCGACCCCCATGCGACGATCCTCACGCGCCCCAAAAAAAAGCTACGGTACCCCCAAGGGTTGCCGTAGCGATGCAGCGCGTACGCGGTTGCACATGGTGTAAAATACGGAGTTCTGGCTCCCAAATCAACGCGCAAAGGAAAGCTGTAGGGGTGTGTGAGAAGCTTCCAACTCGAGCATGCGCCGTTTCAATTCGACCCCCCCGCCGAAGCCGCCGAGCCGGCCGCCCGAAGCCACCACGCGGTGGCACGGAATCACGATGGGGATGGGATTGTGGTGGTTGGCGGCGCCAACCGCCCGGGACGCGCCTCTGTTTCCGATACGCCGGGCTAGTTCACCGTACGTGCGAGTCTCACCGTAGGGAATCCGTTGTAATTCTTGCCACACGAGGAGTTGAAAAGCGGTCCCCTTCGGTGATACCGGAAAACCGAATTCTTTGCGTGTTCCGGCAAAATACCCCTCTAACTCACCGGCCACTTGGCGCTCGAACCGTGTCTTTGGAGCGCCCGGCGCCGTTCCGCCGAAACGGATCTCCGTCACCGTTTCCCGCTCGACCGTGACGGCCAGTGTCGTCAGCGGGGTGTCGACCTGAAATCGGGCGGGCGAAGGTTCTTTCATTGGTTTCCACGATGACGTATGCCTCAAGCTAACCACAGTCCGAAAACGGCGATAGCTTCTACGACCATGCATACCGACGCCGTGAACTGGACACCGGAGGGAGCGGTGTCCTTGCTCGACCAGACGCTGCTCCCCGACGAGACCGTGTTCCTCAAAATCGATACGATCGATGCAATGGTCGAGGCGATTCAAGCGCTGCGTGTGCGTGGCGCTCCGCTCATCGGAGTGGCTGCGGTGATGGGAATCGCGGCCGCGGCTCGCCGAGCCGCAGTCGACGGGACGGTGTCGCGTGACAAGGAGGCGGCGTTGCGATGGTTAGGGGCTGCGTGCGATGCGATGGCTCGTGCTCGGCCGACGGCGGTGAACCTCGCCTGGGCCGTCGAAGGACTCCGCGCGGCCGCCGTGCAACGGGTCGGCGCTGCGGACGAAGAAGCGGCGCTCGACGTGATGGTGAGTAGCCTGCGCCAAGAAGCGCAAAGAATCTGGGATGAAGACGCCGAGATGTGTCGGGCGATCGGAAACGCCGGCGCGGAGCTGTTCCAGCCCGGGACCTCCGTCATGACGCACTGCAACACGGGTATGCTGGCGACGGGTGGAATCGGAACCGCCCTCGGCGTGATCCGTACCGCGTACGAGCAAGGGAAAGTCGCGAGTGTCTACGCCTGTGAGGCCAGACCGCTGCTGCAGGGGAGCCGTCTCACCGCATGGGAGTTGGCTCGCCTGCAGATTCCCTGCACGGTGATGGTGGACAGCGCCGCCGCTACCGTAATGTCGCAGGGGCGGGTGGGCGCCGTGATTCTCGGTGCCGACCGTATAGCCGCCAACGGCGATGTGGCCAACAAGATCGGGACCCAAAACCTGGCGGTCATCGCCGGCCAACATCGTATTCCTTTCTATGTGGCGGCCCCTCGGAGCACGTTCGACATCGAAACCCCCACCGGCGCGGCCATCCCGATCGAGGAGCGTACCGCCGCCGAGGTGCCCACGGCGGACGGGGT
>JAPULP010000370.1 GCA_027294815.1 Gemmatimonadota bacterium
TCGTCGGAAATCGGCAACACAGACAAAGTCGTCCACTACATCAACGAAGCACGAGAGTTGGACATCGAGGTACTGCCACCCTCGGTGAACGAGTCCGGACGAAAGTTCACCGTCACTGGTGACCACCAAATGCGCTTCGGACTCGGCGCCGTCAAAAACGTGGGTCGCGGCGCGATCGAATCGATCATCGCCGGTAGAGAGGCGAGCGGCCCGTATGAATCGCTGTACGATTGTTGCGAGCGGGTCGACTTGCGGCTGTGCAACAAACGGGTGTTCGAAGCACTCATTGCGGCCGGCGCAATGGATCAGTTGGGTGGTCACCGAAGCCAGTTGCTCGCCGGTCTCGAAACCGCCTTGCGCGAAGCCCAGCTCCGCCAAGCGGAACGCGACGCCGGGCAGGGGTCGCTGTTCGGCCAAGGCGGGACTGCCGACACGGGCCCGGACCACCCCACGTTGCCGGACATCCCGGTCTGGCCCGAGGCCGAACGCCTGGCGAAAGAAAAGAGCGTGGTCGGCTTCTTCATCTCCGGCCATCCTCTGAAACCATTCCGTGAAGAGGTAACCCTCTTCAGCACCCGCACCACGGCGACGCTCGGCACGTGGAGCGAACACCACGTTTCGATTGGCGTCGTCGTCACCGCCGTCAACCGCCGGATCAGCCGCAAGACGGGCGCCGAGTACGCGCGGCTCACGCTGGAGGACTTCCACGGAACTGCCGAAGCGATCGTGTTTCCCGAGGCATGGAGCAAGTTGGCATCGGTGATCGTTACCGATGCGGCGTTGTTGCTCTCTGGCGGACACAGTCCTCGTGACCGCGGAGAAGACCGCGCGCCATTCATCGTGGAGGAGGCGATGCCACTGGTCGACCTGCGGCAGAACGGCGCGATGGGCATCGCGCTCACGTGGGCGACTGGCAACGCACCCGATCCCACCGTGGCCAAAGGGATCGCCGCCTTGTGCGCCACCTATCCCGGACCGGCGTCCGTGACGGTACAATGGAGCGATGGTAACGGCACGACCGCCCACATGCAGTCGCGTCGACTTCACGTCGAACTCAAGGAGGAGTTGCTGGTCGCGCTCCGTGAGCTCGTCGGTGTGGAACGGGTCACGTTGGTGAAAGTGAGGTAGGGCTGTGGCATTCGTGTTGGATTTCGAGAAACCTCTCGTCGAGTTGGAGCGCCAAATCGGCCACCTCCGCAAGCTCGCAAACGAGCGGGATCTCGAGGTCGATAGTGAGATCAGTCCGTTAGAGAAAAAACTCGACGACCTGCGGCAGGAGATATATGAGGAATTGACGCCGATGCAGCGGGTGCAGGTGGCTCGCCATCCGCGCCGGCCGTATACACTCGACTACATCGACGCCCTGTTCACCGATTTCGTCGAGCTGAAAGGTGACCGGCTGTACCGCGACGACCCCGCAATCGTAGGGGGTTGGGCGCGGCTGGACGGACGCCCGGTCATCGTCGTGGGGCACCAAAAGGGCAGAGATACAAAGGACAATCTGAAACGCAACTTCGGCATGTCCCACCCGGAGGGATACCGCAAGGCGCTGCGCCTCATGAACATGGCGGCGCGGTTCGATGCACCGATCATTACATTCATAGACACGCCCGGGGCCTATCCGGGTCTCGGCGCCGAAGAGCGTGGACAGGCCGAGGCGATCGCCCACAGCTTGGAAGTGATGGCGGGCCTGGAAACTCCTATCCTGGCTGTGGTGATCGGTGAAGGGGGATCGGGAGGCGCGCTGGCGCTGGGCATGGCGGACCGTGTCATCATGTTGTCCAATTCCGTGTACTCGGTAATCTCGCCCGAGGGGTGCGCGGCAATCCTGTGGAACGACGCGAGTCAAAAAGAACGCGCAGCCGAGGCCCTGAAATTGACGGCGCCCGATCTCCTCGATCTATGTTTGGTTGACGAAGTTATTGCTGAGCCGCCGGGAGGGGCACACGCCGATCCCGAGTTGACCAAAAACACCTTGGGCGAAGCGATACGGCGGCACATTGAAGAGCTCGCGAAGATCGACCGCAACAAGCTCATCGCACCGCGGGCCAAGAAATACATGGAAATGGGGCGTTTCACTGAGCGCTGAGAGCCAAGAACTCATCGAGGTCCGGTTCAAGGGCAATCGAAAAGAGTTCTTTACTTTGGATAGCTCCGATTCACCAAACGTCGGCGATTCGGTCGTCGTCGAAGTGGAGCGTGGGCAAGACCTCGGCCGCGTATCTGCCGTCGGCGACGCGGCGTCGAAGCGGTGCAGCATTGGGTGCGATGACTGCGGTAGCGGCTCGCCACCCGAGCCCAAAGGTCGAGTCGTGCGCACCGCCACCGGGCAGGAATCGCACGACGTCGATGAACTCCGCAAGGCGGAAGAAGACGTGCGCCGCAAGGTTCGCGAGCGCGTCGGCAAGCACAACCTCCCCATGAAAGTGACCGACGCCGAGTGGCAGTGGGATCGCAAGAAGCTCACCGTGTATTTCACCGCGGAAAACCGGGTCGATTTCAGACAGCTCGTGCGGGACCTCGCCTCACTCTTCCGCACGAGAATCGAGCTACGACAGATCGGCGCGCGTGATGAAGCCAAACGGTTATCCGGAGTCGGACGCTGCGGCCGAGAGTACTGCTGCTCCTCTTGGCTGCCCGAGTTGCGTCCCGTCAGTCTCAGTCTCGCAAAGGACCAACGACTTTCGCTGAACCCATCACAAATCTCCGGCGGATGTGGTCGGCTTCTATGCTGCCTGCGGTACGAGCACGAGTTCTACGTAGCCAGCCGAAAGCGTTTCCCAAAAGAAGGAAAAACGGTCGTGACGTCCGTGGGTCGTGAGCGCGTTCAAGCCGTCGATATCTTCCGTGAACGCGTCCTGCTCCAATCCGAAGACAACACGCTGCGCACGCTGATGCTATCCGACTTGAAAAGCGAGGTCGCGGATCATCAGCAGTCCGCGACCGGTGAACCCGAAAAGCCTCGGGTACCGGCGGCGTTGGCGACGTTCGACGAAGGACCAACCCAGGTCACCGACGAAGACGCCGCCGATGCGGTGACTCCGAGCCGTAGGCCACGACGGCGCAAACGGCGTCGCGGGCGGGGACACCGGGACATGGACCAAAAGAGCGACGACGCCAAGCCCAAAGGATCGAACGGTGGCGAGTAGTTTTTACATCACTACGGCTATCGATTATTCCAACGGGGAACCCCACCTCGGCCACGCCTACGAGAAAATCGGAGCCGATTGCATTGCACGGTACCGCCGGCTGCGCGGAGACCGGGTCCACTTCCTCATCGGGATGGACGAGCACGGCCAGAAAGTCGCCCAGTCGGCCGAGGCAAACGGCATGGAGCATCAAGCCTGGACCGACAAGATCGCCGAATCGTTCGTGGCCACGTGGAAAGAGCTCAACATCAGTAACACTGATTTCATCCGCACCACCGAAGATCGCCACCGTCCGGCCGTCGAAGAGCTATTGCGCCGGATCCAGGCGAAAGGACACTTCTTCGAGGGCACATACAGTGGGTACTACTGCGTGGGGTGCGAGTCGTTCAAGCTCGAAAAAGACCTCAAAGACGGCCGCTGCCCCGATCACCTCAACCTCGAAGTCAAATGGGTGGAAGAACCGAACTTTTTCTTCCGCCAGTCGACGTTCGGCCCGCAACTCCTCGAGCATTATGAGCAACACCCCGAGTTCGTGCGACCCCGGCCGAAGATGAATGAAATACGAAACGTCGTCACCGATGGACTGCAAGACATCTCGGTGAGCCGTGCCCGTTTGCGGTGGGGCATCCCGTGGCCTAACGACCCCACACACAGCGTGTACGTGTGGTTCGACGCGGTAATCAATTATCTCTCGGCCACGGGGTTTCCGGAGCCCGGGTACGAGAAGATGTGGCCGGCAGATCTGCACGTCATCGGGCCGGACATCTTGCGCTTCCACGCCGCCCTGTGGCCCGCGATGCTCATTGCGGCCGATCTCCCCGTGCCAAAAGGTATTTGGGTGCACGGGTGGATGACGTATACGGGCACACGCTTCTCCAAGAGCGCCGGTGTGACCGTAACGCTGCAAGAGGCCATCGAACGGCATGGCGTCGACGCCCTGCGTTATTTCCTCTTGAGGGAAATCCCATGGGATACCAACGGCAACTTCAGCTGGGAACGGTTTGACGCTCGATACGAATCGGAGCTCGCCGACGGCTACGGCAATCTGGCGAGCCGAGTGCTCGCGATGATCGTCAAGTACGTGAACGGCGTCGTTCCGGAAAGCACTGAGACCATGAGCCTCGACACCGAGGGTGAAGCCATCCTCCAAGAGTACACCGACGCCATGGACCAGCACTTGCTCCACCTGGGCGGCCAAGCGGCCTGGAAGCTCGAGGCGCGGGCCAATCAGTTCGTTGAAGAGTCTGCCCCGTGGACTCTGCACAAAACCGGCGATGCGGAGCGCCTCAATGCCGTGCTGGCCAGCCTGGCTCGCGCGGTGGCCAGGATCACCCTTATGGCAGGGCCTTTTTTACCCACCAAAACCCAGCAGATCTGGGAGGCGATGGGGGGGAGTGGGAGGGCCTCGGAAGCCGGATGGGCCTTTGCGGAACGCCCGGAACTGGGCGGATGGAGTGTCATAAAGCCCCAGCCGCTGTTTCCGAAGCCGGAACGCTCCTTGTAAAGTAGTGTTTCGCAACGACTTAGAAGTGTCCTGTTGATCGTGATTAATGTCACTGCGCCGAGCGGGATTCTGGAGCATTTTCTCGGTTGACGAACGGTGGGAATCGCCAGTACTTTCTTCGATCTCTGGCCGTTTGTGTAATGGCAGATTCTGCCGATAAATGGACATCGGTAGAACCGACAACGAGGGGACGTTTATGGCGGCTCGTCGCTGGACAATACTCGTAGTACCTCAAGGTGCGGGTGCGACTCGCGAAGTCCAGCTATCCGCACGGGTGCTCAAATTCTTCACGGGGGTGGCGATTGTATTCGCCGTCGCCGTCCTCGGCCTCACCATCACGGCGGTGTCGAAGGGCGCAGCTCTATCCCGTTTGGACCGCCTCGAGCGCCGCAACGAGATTCTGGCGAGCGAACTCAGCAAAATGAGCGGCATAGTTGCATTGCTCGCCGACACCGTCGACGTGCTCACCGACCGCGACCGGAACGTGCGGTTGTTGGCAGGTCTGGAGCCAAGCAATCCAGACGTGCTTCTGGCCGGTATCGGTGGACCGCTTCCGCCCCCGACCGCTGCCGACGTGCTGCTCGCAGAGACCGCGCTCGGACAGCGTAGCCTCGAGACCCGATTCAACCTCGAGAGCCTCAATCGCCGGGCCCGGATGCTCGCGGCTTCGTACCAACAGGCCGTCGACACCCTCTACCAGTTTGAAGATCTTCTGACCCGCACGCCTTCGATCCTTCCGGTCGATGGCTTCGTATCGAGCGGATTCAGCTTCAATCGCAAACACCCCATCTTCCACGACAACCGCCCTCACGAAGGCACCGACGTCGTCGCTCCCAGGGGAGCCACGATCGTTGCCACGGCGGCCGGCACTGTTGTGGACGTGGGTAGCAAGGTGGGCTACGGTCTGACCGTGACGATCGACCACGGCAACGGTTACCGCACACGCTACGCCCACTGCTCCAAGGTTCTCGTCACTGCCGGTGCGCAGGTTGCCCGGGGCGACAAGATCGCGGAGGTCGGTCGGTCGGGATGGGCAACCAACCACCACGTGCACTACGAAGTCCTCAAGAATGGGAAGGCGGTCGATCCCGCCACCTTCATCTTCAACGGACGGATCGTCGACTGACCTTGGCCTTGCTTCAGACTATTGGATTTTCTTCAGCCCGCCGGGCCAGACCGGCGGGTTTTTTCGTTGCTGTCACGCTCCTGGCGGGTTGCGGCGGCGAGGGCGGGGTTCGCCTCACCGCCACTTTGGATTCCGTGCCTCTGGTGAACCTCGAGATCGTAGCCCTACCGTACGACGCTCCCTCCATTCTCGACTCGCTCGAGCGAGCCGCCTCCACGCCACGACCGGACTACACCGCACTCGAGGCGGACCTGAGGAACTACCAACGCAAGAATTCGGACTCGATCACCAACCTCAGCGCCGAATGGGGCCAGGCCCGACGGGCCGTTGCCGAACTCGCCGATTCGCTGAATGCGATGGATCGGGGCTCTGCGGACTATGGTGTTGCCTTCGGGCGATTCAGGACCGCCCACGACGCCCTCTCGCGGGAGGAGATCGGGTTCGAAGGACGGATGTGGCGCGAGCTGCGCGGCGACCGGGATCTGGCCACACGGGCGGGCGCCGCCGCCGATTCCCTGCGGCGCTGGGAACGGGAGGCCTACCGTGACTTCACTACGGTGCTCGCAGGGCTGGAGCCGGTCAGCACGACGACCGACAGCCTCGGGTACGCCCACCTGGAGCTGGCGCCGGGCCGGTGGTGGCTCGTCGCACGGCGCCCGGACCCCCAAAACCCGTTCATGGAGTTCGTGTGGAACGTGCCGTTGGTGGTGAGTTCGATCGTACCGGTGGCCACCCCTCTATCTGGACACAATGTTACCTTGCGGTGGCGCCGCTGAAGGCAGCAGCAGGGTGGAACGAACTTCCGCCCACACCGGTTATGGAACCATCGAATCGAGAGTCGCGGCCAAAAGGACGTGTAACGTGAATCGTGCCAAGACATACGGAGCCACCGCCGCTGCGCTGGTGCTAGCAGCTCTCATGGTAGCGGCCTGGGTGCGCACGCCCGCCACTGACGAAGTCGCGGCGCCGTTAGCGTCAGCGGCCCGGCAGCCGGCGGACCCAATGATAGAGGCGCGGACGAAGGGCTCCGACGACGCTCCCATCACGGTCTACGAAATGAGCGACTTCCAGTGTCCGGTCTGCCTGGCGTTTTTCAACGACTATTGGCCGACGATTGAGAAAGACTACGTCGAAACCGGCAAGGTGAAGTTCACGTTCCTGAACCTTCCGCTCATCTCGATTCATCCGAATGCTGCGGAGGCGCACGAGTACGCGATGTGCGCCGCGGCCCAGGACCAGTTTTGGGACATGCACGACCGGCTGTTCGAGACTCAGGAAGCGTGGTCCCCGATGGGAGATCCGACGCCTCATTTCATCAGCCTGACCGAGCAGTTAAAGCTGGATCAAACCGCGTTCAGGCAGTGCATCGAGAGCGGTGCGGTGCGGAGCGTCATTGCGGGTGAAGTCCAAATGGCTTTCCAAAACCGCTTGACCGGCACACCGACATTCATCATCGAGGACCAGGCGGTGAAGGGCCTTGTGGACCTCGACGTCTGGCGAATGATTCTGGACTCGCTCTATACGGATAAGACGGCTGGAAGCTAGGAGGGGGCGGGGAGCAGGGAGCGGGGAGCGGGCCACCCAACCCCACCCTAACTGGGGGTGGCCGGGTTGGGCCTGCTCCCCGCTCCTTAATCACCCCATCAGTGCTATCCCCACATCGTAAAGCGCGTGACTCCACGCCACGATTCCAAAACCGCGCGCAACGTAGAGGCCGCTCAACACGAGGCCGGCGACCGCCCGAAACGTAAAGGAGCCGAGCGTCAGGGTGTCGCCAAGTGGCCCGACGTAGTGAAACCCACTGAAGATCAGGGCGCTGCCGAGTATCGCCACCCCGACTGCAACAGGCTTGCGCCACCCGAGCCACAACCCGAAAGCGACCAACCCCGACACCAGTAGGACTCGAAACAGTAATTCTTCGTAGAGGCCGGCTCCCAACGACACGACCAGTTGGGAACCGAACGTCAGCTGACCGAAACTTCCCTCTTGCACCAGCGCCAACTGCCCCGAGAGAAGCAGCGACGCGAGCGTGGAAACCACCGTTCCGAGTACGGCGGCGTAGACGAGGCTCTCGGCCAACATCAGGCCGATGTACGACATCTGTAGCCGACCGGGATGTTTGCGACAATCCCGGAACACCAACCAGGAACCGATGCCCAAGAGCACCACACCAAAAACCGCCACCCCGCTCTTGCCACCCAGGCCGAAAAACAAGGTCTTGAGCAGCACGTCGGCACCGTTGCGAACGCCGGCGGCGTCCGATTGCGACATGGCCGCCGCAAGTCCCTCATATAGCAAAAGCAGCGGGAGCGCGAACGTGATGCTGTATCGCGGTTGCCTCGTTGCTTTGAAATAGTCAGACAATTGCATATAGGTTTTGGGTTGCAGGTTTCAGGTTTTAGGTTTCAGGTTACTGGTTAAAGGTTACAGCCTACAGATTTGGGGTGCTGGGAAGTTCAGACTAACACCTGACACCTGACACCTGACACCCGTACTCAATGATTCTCCCCTACCGGCTCGCTTCCAAACTATTCCATCTTCTTCCGCTGCCGCCAGGCAAGACCGCCGAAAGCCGCGCGGGGCGTTTGGCTGCCACTGCACGTTGGATGCAGTGGGGTCGCGATTCGCGTTCGGATCACCAACTCGTTTGGTT
>JAPULP010000371.1 GCA_027294815.1 Gemmatimonadota bacterium
TGCCCGGAAACCGAGGCACCCAAGCAAGTGCTCGCTGCCGACTTCGAACGTGAACTCAATGAAAGCCTCTCAACTCTTTTCCGGATCTGACCGATGTCGCTCGTAAACTTCACGACGCGCGAGATCACTTGCAAGATCGTCTACTATGGACCTGGGCGGTCCGGGAAGACCACGAATCTGCAGTACATCTACGACCAGGTTCCCACGGATAGGCGCGGGCGGATGGTATCGTTGGCGACGCAGACCGACCGCACGCTGTTCTTCGATTTTCTTCCACTGGATTTGGGGACGATTTCCGGGTTCACTACCAAATTCCAATTGTACACCGTACCGGGACAGATCTACTACAACGCGACGCGCAAGTTGGTACTGCATGGTGCCGACGGTGTGGTGTTCGTGGCCGACAGCCAGGTCCGGCAACTGGATGAGAATCTCGGAAGTTTGCAGAACCTGCAAGTTAATCTGCTGGAGCAACGGATCGACGTTCGAACGCTTCCTCTGGTCTTCCAATACAACAAGCAGGGACTTCCGCGCGAGCTTGTCCTCCCGACAGAGGACCTCGATGATGCAATGAATTTCCGCGGCGTGCCGAGTTGCGGAGCTGACGCGCTTACGGGCAATGGCGTATTTGAAACGCTGCGGTCCGTCTCAGAACTCGTCCTGCGCAAGCTCAGCGAGGAACCATCAGCGTGACCGCCGAGTTGAATCCGCGGCTTACCTTTGAGACGTACGTGGTTGGGCCCAGCAACCGGCTTGCGGTTACTGCATGCCGTACGGTTTCGGAGCACCCCGGGGCGGCCTACAATCCCCTATTCATTTATAGCAAGACGGGTCTGGGCAAGACTCATCTCCTGATGGCGGTCGGACAAATGGTACGCGAGCTTTCTCCCGCCGCCACCGTCGAATACCTCACTCTGGATGAGTTTGTCGAGGCGTATCACGCTGCAGTTTCAGCGGGAACACCGAGCAATTTTCGGGATCGGTTTAGTCGTGCCGATGTCGTACTACTGGACGACGTCCAGTTCCTCAGTCACAGTAAAGAAATGCAAGCCGAGTTGATCCGACTGGCATCCGAGTTTCAAGAGGCGGAACGACAGCTCGTACTGACCTGTGACCGTCCTCCGGCGGACATCGAGGATCTAGACGACCGTCTGATGAAGCAACTCGCCGGTGGATTGGTTGTGGACATCAGCATTCCGGAATACGAAATGCGTCTCGCGATCTTGCAACGTCGAGCCGAAGAAAGTGAGGTTGAGTTCTCCCCTGAGGTGCTGGCAATGATCGCCGAGTTCGACGTACAACACGTGCGTGCGCTGCTCGGCGTGTTCAATCGGCTTCAGGCTTTTCAATCAGTGAATGAACAACCGTTAACGCTCCAGCAGGCGCGAGCGATTGTGCTCGGCGAAACGCCTGTCGCCGAGCCTGAGGCCGCAACATTGGAAGAGGGGAAAGCGACTGGTGAGTTCGATCGATTTCTGTCCAACTTGAAGGTGACGGTGACGCAACAAGTTGAGGGATGGAAAATGGAGATCCAAGACGCCATCACAGAGTGGTCGGAACGAGGCTATGACACCAAGTCTTTGGAAGTGCTGCTTGGGCAGGACGTTCCCGGAGCGACGGACGCGGCAGTTCGGACGTTTGAAGGAAGGATTGAGCGGCTTCGTAGCCTAGAGGCGGAGGTTGCGCAGTTTGACCCCGAAGCGGCGCGGCACCCTATCTTCAAATCACCAGATAGAATTGCAGAAGCGGAGCAACTCGTTCGAGAGGAGCGGGAGAAGTTCATACCGCCACCGGGACCGTCCGATGCTTTTTCGCTCGAATCGTTCGCGGTTGGTGAAGCGACGAGAATGGCTCTCGAGGCGGGACGGTCGGTGATCGCGCAGCCGGGAACGCTTTACAACCCACTCCTGTTGGTTGGACCGGCCGGTGTCGGCAAGACACACCTGCTGCATGCCATTGGTCGGGCGCTGGAGGCAGAGACCGGTGGTGCCGTTGCCTGTCTCGCGGCTGGGACGTTTGTGGAGGACCTGGTGAAGGCCATCGAGCAGGACAGGCTGCCGGCTTGGCGTGCCCGGTATCGCCACGCATCTGCATTCCTGTTGGACGATGTGCACGAGATAGGTGCGCGATCGCAAACCCAGGAAGAACTGTTCAATCTGTTCAATCTGTTTATCGGCGCTGGGCGCCAAATGGTGTTTACAGCTAACGTGCTGCCCCAAGAGATGGAGGGTTTGGATGACCGGCTCAGATCCCGTCTCGTTGAAGGCCTGGTGGCCATGATAACACCGCCCGATGTGGAATTGCGCCGCACGATTGTGCGTTCCCATTTGGAGGCACGAATGGGATCAGCCGAGGCAGACGTGGTTGATTACCTGGCTGAGCGAGCAACCGAGTCTGTCCAATCGCTTCTGAGCGTCGTGCAACGCGTGGTGACCGGCGTAGAGGCCCTGGGGAGGAGGCTGGACGTGGAATCGGCACGCCAATTATTGGAGCGGGCGCACAAGCCGGAACCGCGTGCTTCATCGGCCGGTCGTACTAGTGATGGCATGTCCGCTCCGCCTGGAGCGTTGAAGAGCCGGGAGAAGATCGTTTGGGATTGGCCGAACATGGCCGAGCGGGTCATCGAGGAGCTATCGTGATGGCCATCAAGGGAAGTTTGAAAGAAGCTTCGCTTCCAGACGTGCTGCAACTCCTGGCGCTGGGCAAGAAGACCGGATGCCTGTCGGTTACTGATCGCACCAACTTGGGCAACATCTACTTCGATAAAGGGTGGATTTGTTACGCGTCGATAGTCAATCGCCGAGATCGACTCGGTGACATGCTCGTCAAGAGCGGGAAGATCACTCATGAGCAGTTGGAACAGGCTATCGAGCAGCAAACAAAGGAACGACAAAGCAGGCTGGGCCGGTTGCTGCTGGAAGGCGGTGCCATTACCGAGGCCGATCTAGAGCGATGTGTGAAGATTCAGGTCGAAGAGGCTGTGTACTACCTCTTCACGTGGACGCAAGGAAGCTTCCGTTTTGACGCCGACGTCAAACCTGAGGGCGAGGACACGATACTCTCGATCAACCCAGAATCGTTACTACTAGAGGGCGCCCGTCGAGTGGACGAGTGGAGCCTTATCGAAAAGAAAGTTCACTCCTTCGACTGCGTATTCGCGGTTGAGGAGAGCCGCCTGGCGGCGGCCGATGTCCAACTCACGCACGAACAAGAACTCATCGTGAAATTGCTCAACGGTGAACGTGATGTGACGGAGCTGATGGAAGAGTCAGGGTTGGGTGAGTTCGATACCGGCAAGGCGTTGTACGGCTTGATTACCGCCGGATTGGTTCACCGCACGAGCGCTCGTTCGCTCGCACGGTCGACCGAACCCGCGGTGGAAACTCGAATCAGGGAGCATTCCAACCTGGGAGTGGCGTTTTACAGGACGGGAATGCTGGAGGAAGCCACGCGGGAGTTTCGCCGCGTCGTGGAGCTGAAGAGTGACGAAGCCTCGGCACAATTCTACCTCGGCCTGGTCGCGACGAAACAGGACGATTGGGCGGAAGCGCACCGCGCCTTCCACCGCGCCGTCAATCTGGGCGGGTCCCAGCCCACCGCGTTGCACAATTTGGCCCTGAGCCTGGAGAAGCTCGGCCGCCTCGACGAAGCGGAGGCGACATTCGGTGACGCCACCAACCGCGCGCGCCGCGATCCGCGCATTCTCACCGGGTGGGGTATCGCAGCGATGCGGCAAGACAAGTTCGCAGTGGCGGAAGGGCGTCTGGATAGGGCCCGCGAAGTGGCTGAGGGGAACGATCTGCCGGCGGTGTGGTACTGGGCGCGATCGCTTGTGGCGGCGGTCGGCGAAGACTACGAAACGGCCGAGTCGGTTTTGCGTGATGGGGTGGAGCGGTACCCCCGTCATCCGGTGTTGCGCAACAACCTGGCCGCCATTCTCGAGATCGTGGGAGAGACCGATCAAGCGGAGAAAGTGCTGCGCGCCGCGCACGCAGATGGACTCATGCTTCCACAGCTGTCGAAGAACCTCGGAGACGTGCTCTACCGGGCCGGCCGTTATGACGAGGCGTGGGATGCCTATCAGCAAGCAGTCAAGTTGCACAGCGAACTCGGCGACGATACGTATTTCAAGCTGGGAAACATTGCATATAAGCGCTTCGATCACGCTACGGCGTCGGCCATGTGGCATAAGACCCTGCAACTCAATCCAAAGCACCAGCTTGCACGCACCAACATCGACACGATGAGCGCATTGCAGTGAAATGTCAGGGAAACGATAAGGCCCTGCAAGAGCTGCTCCAACAGATCAACGCGGCGCGCGGCTTTAGTTGCGATGCCTACAAGGAAAGTGGCCTGCGCC
>JAPULP010000372.1 GCA_027294815.1 Gemmatimonadota bacterium
AAGAAAAAGGTCATGAAGAAATAAGTATGGCTCAGCCGAAATCCGGGAAACGAACCAAGAAGATTGTGGAGGCGGAGGGCGTCGCGCACATCACCGCCACCTTCAACAATACGCTCATTACCATTGCGGATCTGCGTGGCAACGCCGTGGCGTGGGGCTCTGCGGGTAAATCAGGCTTCAAGGGTTCAAAGAAGTCGACCTCGTTCGCGGCCACCGTCGCAGCCGAGAGTTGCGGACGGGAAGCGTTGAACCTTGGCGTCAAGCGCTTGCACGTACGTGTGCAGGGTCCGGGCGCCGGACGTGAATCCGCGATTCAAGCGCTTGCGTCGGCCGGCTTGACGATATTGTCGATTCGTGATGTCACTCCGATTCCACATAATGGGTGCCGACCGCCCAAGAAGAGGCGCGTGTAATAGTGGCACGATATACAGGGCCGTCGTGCAAACTGTGTCGCCGAGAGGGAGAGAAGCTCTTTCTCAAGGGTACGCGCTGTCTGACCGAGAAGTGCGGCATCGAGCGCAAGGCGTACGCGCCTGGGCAACACGGTCCGTCGCCAGGCCGCCGGCGTAAGGTATCCGAGTACAACAGACAGCTACGGGAAAAACAAAAGGTCAAGCGGACCTACGGACTTTCGGAGGGGCAGTTCCGCTCGACGTTCGACCGGGTGCGCCAACTTCCCGGCGTCGCCGGAGAGAATTTGCTGGCCGCGCTCGAGATGCGCTTGGACAACATCGTGTACCGGATGGGTCTGGCGTCCAGTCGCAAAGGGGCGCGTCAGCTCGTACGACATCGCCATGTCGAAGTGGATGGGCGTGTGGTGGATGTCCCGTCGTACCAGGTTCGTCCCAATCAGGTGGTGGGTGTGACGGAGAAGAGCCGGGACCAGATGTCGGTCCGTGCCTCACTCGAGGCGCTCTCCCGTGGCGCTCCGGTGTCATGGATTACGATTGATACGAAGAAGGCCTCGGGGACTGTTACCGAGCGCCCAACGCGCGATGCGATTCCGATCGTGGCGCAGGAACAACTGATCGTCGAGCTTTACTCCAAATAACACACATGAAAATCGATCTCAGCACACTCATTCGACCGCACGTCGTCGAGAAGATGTCCATCTCGGATGACCCGAACGCCGCGGAATTCCGCTTGCAGCCGCTGGAGCGCGGTTTTGGCTACACGCTGGGTAACGCGCTGCGCCGCATGTTGCTCTCCTCATTACAGGGCTCGGCGGTGTGGGCGTTTCGACTGGACGGAGTCGTCCACCAGCACCAGACCATTCCCGGTGTTGCGGAAGACATCCATCAAATCATTCGACGGCTCAAGTCACTGACGCCGGTGTTGGCGGAGGATATCGACGAGGTGGTGCTCCACCTGAGCGTCGACAAGGCCGGCCCGGTGCGGGCCAAAGACCTCGAGCCTCACGGCTCGGTGGAGATTCCGAACCCCGACCATCTGCTGTTTACATTGCACGAGGATCGGGAGATCTCAGGCGAGTTTTACGTGAACAGGGGTCGCGGTTACGTCGAGGCGTCGCAACATCCCTCGGACCGCTCCCTGCCAGTCGACCTGGTGCGCGTGGATTCGATCTACAACCCGGTTCGCCGTGCGAATTTCACGGTGGCCGAAACGCGTGTCGGACCGCGCACCGACTTCGATCGGTTGGCGATTACCGTCGAGACCGACGGCACGATCACGCCGGAAGACGCCATCGCGTACGCCGCCGCATTGCTGCAGGAACACCTCAAGTACTTCTTCGAGTTCAGCAGTGTTCCCGAGATCGCTGGGGGTGAGGAACAGTCGAGCGGCCAGGATCTGGAGCAGCTTCGCGAACTCCTGGCGCGGCCCATCGACGAGTGCGGTCTCTCCGTCCGGTCGGTCAACTCGCTGAAGAACTCGAGCATCAATACGCTCGGCGATCTCGTGCGGCATTCCGAAGAGGATATGCTCAAGGTCAAGAACGTGGGCGAGAAGGCCCTGGGGGAGATCGGCGACCTGCTGCGGCGCGAAGGATTGAGCTTTGGCATGACGTTCGATGATCCCACCGGAGAGCTCGCGATCAGTGGCGCAGTCGCGGACATGCCGCTCGGGCAACCCGGAAGGACTCCGTGAGACACCGCGTCAAAGGACGGAAGCTGAGCCGTACCTCGGAGCATCGACGCGCGCTGTTGAACAACATGGCGGCCTCGTTATTCATCCACGAGGGCATCAAGACCACCGTGGCCAAGGCCAAGGAGCTGCGGCCCTTTGCCGAGCGGCTCATCACGATGGCCCGCCGGGGCGACCTTCATGCCAGACGTCGGGTCGAACGGCGGATCCGTAATCGCAAAGCCGCCGATCGACTTTTCAAGGAGATCGGGCCGCGGTTTGCCTCGCGTCCCGGCGGGTACACACGGATTCTCAAGCTGGGGCATCGACCCGGAGACGGGGCCGAGCTTGCCCGGATCGAGTTGCTTGCCGAGTGAGGGTGGCTGAATTGTCGAGTCGAAACAATGGGGACCTTGTGGTCCCCATTTTTTTAGCTGGATTGGCCGGTTGCCGCCATTCCGCGGGGGGCTTTCTGGACCTTCCCGGACCGGATGCACGAGGTACACACCCTCACGCGTTTGGTTTGGCCGTTGATGACCGCCCTGACGCGCTGGAGGTTGGGGTTCCAGCGGCGATTCGTCTTATTGTTGGCGTGGCTGACGTTGTGCCCGAAGACGGGGCCCTTGCCACACATTTCACACACTCGAGCCATAGGTCACTACATTTCCCAAGGACGTCGCCGAGGCGACCGCAGTTAACAGAACCTCAAAACGTACAATGATCCCCGTACTACCTCAACCTCCGATCTGCGAGGAGCCGACGCGACAGGCTCAGGGAGGCTCAAGTTGCCCACGGCACTGATAACTGGAATAACCGGCCAGGATGGCTCCTACCTGGCCGAGTTTCTGTTGGAGAAGGGATACGAGGTTATCGGAGTGGTGCGGCGGACGTCGCACGACTCCTACGAGCGGGTCGAGCATCTCATCGACCGGATCACCGTGGTGGCCGCGGATCTTCTGGACCAGCACTCACTGACCACGGTGGTGGGTGACTTCAAGCCGGACGAAGTCTACAACCTGGCGGCGCAGAGCTTCGTGCCCACGAGTTGGCAACAACCCGTCCTCACCGGGGAGTTCACCGCGCTCGGCGTCACTCGTTTGCTCGAAGCGATTCGCTTGGCTCATCCACAGGCGCGGGTCTATCAGGCGAGTTCGTCGGAGATGTTCGGCAAGGTGCGGCAAACGCCGCAGGACGAGTTGACGCCGTTTTATCCGCGCTCACCCTATGGAGTGGCGAAGGTGTACGGGCACTGGATCACGGTCAACTATCGTGAGTCGTACGATTTGTTTGCCGTCAGCGGTATTCTCTTCAACCACTAGTCGCCGCGGCGTGGGCTCGAATTTTTCACTCGCAAGGTCTCGGACGGCGTCGCGCGTATCAAACTAGGACGTTC
>JAPULP010000373.1 GCA_027294815.1 Gemmatimonadota bacterium
CACCTCGGAGATCGGATCGTCCAGCGGGGGATCCCTGTGGCGTGCATCGACCATCACTCGAGCAACGGCGACCTTCCTCCCGGACCGAGATTGGTGGATTCGGACGCCTGCGCGACGGGGGAGTTGGTGTACGACCTGGCCAAAGCCGTCGGATGGGATGTCACCCCCGACGTGGCAAAGGCACTCTACGTGGCGATGCTCACCGACACCGGCGGCTTTCGCTTCAGCAATACGACGTCCCGGACGCTGCGTGTGGCTGCCGATTTGCTCGATCGCGATCTCGACCCGGAGGAGATCTATCGAGAGGTCTACGCCAGCGAACCGGAGGGCCGTGTGCGATTGATGGCTGAAGTGGCCGATACGCTGGTCTACGAGCCCGATGTGGGCTTGGCGTGGGTCACAGTTCCCCCCGGGGCCCTCGAGCGGCACCGCGTAGATGCGGAACATCTCGAGGGAGTGGTAGAGTTACCACGGTCGATTCGGGGAGTGCGCCTGGCGCTCTTGTTCCGCCAACTCGCCAACGGCCGCATTAAGGTGTCTTTCCGCTCGAAGGGTCGAGTAAACGTGGCGGAGCTTGCCGAGCGCTTCGGGGGCGGAGGACACAAGAAAGCTTCCGGAGCATCGCTGGAAGGCTCTTTCCACGAGGTCCAGGAACGTGTGCTGGACGTAGCGCGTCGCACGCTCGCGGAAACCGATTAGCATTCCCTGCTCTGACTGACTGAAACCGGCGGATCCCATGCCGAATACGCTCGAAGCCCGCGTCGCGGGCGCCCTCACCAACATAAGAAATCCCCGGGTGGACAATGATGTCATTTCCGCCGGCATGATTCAGGACCTAACGGTCGGTGATGATGGTCGTGTCTCGTTTACGCTGTTGTTGGGTCGCGAGGATCCGGCCACGATGGTGCGAGAGGCGCGCACGGCCGTTCGTGAGGTTGAAGGGGTGACGGAGGTGAAGGTCAAGGTCATGGAGCCCGGCGGGCCGGCAGGCGAGCCGCAGAGTCAGGCAAAGGCCCAACCCGGGTCGGTACCTCCCCCGCCCCAACCGACCGAGCTTCCCAACTTGGGGCATATCCTGGCCGTGTCGAGCGGAAAAGGTGGTGTGGGGAAGTCCACCGTCGCGTCGAACCTCGCCGTGTCGCTCGCACGGCAGGGGCTGAGTGTGGGGTTGATGGACGGCGATGTGTACGGTCCCAACATCCCGCGGATGTTCGGCGTCACGGGCCAGCCCCGCGTGGAAGGGCAGAGGATCATTCCCTTGGAGGCCCATGGTGTGAAGCTCATGTCGTTGGGGCTGATGATCGAGCGAGACGCACCAGCGATCTGGCGTGGTCCGATCATCGTGAAGATCCTCCAGCAATTCCTCCGCGACGTGGATTGGGGCCAGCTCGACTATTTCCTCGTCGATCTGCCGCCAGGCACGGGAGACGCGCAGTTGTCGTTGGTGCAGACGGTACAGGTTCGCGGTGCGCTCATCATTACCACACCGCAAGAGGTGGCGATCGGCGACGGCCTGCGCGGCGCCAAGATGTTCGAGAAGGTGAATGTTCCCGTGTTGGGGATCATCGAAAACATGAGTTTCTTTCTGACGCCGACAGGTGAGCGGATATCGATCTTCTCCTCCGGCGGGGGTCAAAAGCTTGCTGACGAATTAGGCGTGCCGTTGCTGGGCCAGATTCCGCTCCAGGCGGGCATGACTGATCTGGCCGATGCCGGAACACCGATCGTGGTAGGCGAACCCGAATCTCCGGCCGCAAAGGCTATCGAAGCAATCGTGCAAGAGGTGCGGAAAAAAGTTGGCGGCGGGAAGAGTGTGAAGTTGCCGATAGTGGGGTGAGGGGTGAGAAGTGAGAGGTGAGACGTAAGAGGGCCCCGCCCTGCCCCCGTGTGGGGGAAGGGTGGGGCCTTCTCACCTCTCACCTCTCACTTCTCACCTAGACAGCCACTCCACGTTGATGTCGCCGAAGGCCGCATTGATCTCCAGACGGAGCTTGGTGGCGGCGTCGGTGTAGTTACTCGAATAGTACACATCACCGCGTTTGATGAAGCCCGAGCGATCGAACGTCGCCAGGAATCGATCGAGCGACACGGCAACGCCGAGATCTTCGGGGAACCGTAACGTCAGCGCGCCGACACCGAGCTTGATCTTTACGTCCGTCTCGCCCTGGTGTTGCCATTCTCCAGTGAAGTCGAGTATGAAGGTTCCCGCCGCACCCTCGAACTCCATGGTGCTGCAGTTGGAATTGCCGAGTCCGTCCACTCGGAGCTCTGCCGCTCCCGTTTCGACGTGCAGTCGCTCACACGGCATCGTCGTGGGCCGGCTGAATCGCAGTGTGGTCTCGCTGGCGCCACTCTTGATTGTGGCGTCGATGAGCGCGAGACCTCCGAGATCCAAATCTGCCCGCACGACGCCGAACTCCAAGTCGACGCGCGCGGGAACGGCCGGCGAAAGCGTCACATCGAGTCGTTGGCGCAGATCGCGGAAATCCTGAACGTTCAGGTTCACTCGACGTGATCCCTCCGTTTTGATTTCAATGTTGAGTGTTCGGCTATCGCGATCGTATTGGTGCACCGGCTCGAACAGTTCTTCGTCGTACACCAACTGGCTACGGTACAGCGCACCTCCCTGGTCCCGCCCGAGGTTGAAATGACCCAAGGCAAAGCGAACCCGGAGCGTGATGTCGGACTCGTCGACGAATTGGCGGGACATGGAAACCGTGCGGTAGGACCGCTCTGTCTGCGCCTCGGTGTTGGTAGCCATCGCTATGAATGCGAGGCCCAGGGGAAGAGCGAACCGCCACGGTCGGGAGGTCATCTCCTCGAGCGGCCTCGCCTGGCCGGGGTATAGTTCGAGGCGTCCATCGGCCAGTAATGTTCGTCGGTCAACGCCGGTCGGTCCGTCGAACCGGCAAACGTTGCGCGCAAACCGGCACGTGAGAGGATGGCAGCGCCGACGCCGGCCGTTGCCATCACCCAGGTCGAAATGATGGCGAGCACCAAGAGGAGCTGTCCCATCAGCGGGATCCACCCCAACGCAACCGCCGGCATCCAAACGGCGAGCAGACCGCCCAACCCGTACACGGTGGACCGGTAAGGGGTTGCGACGAGCGACTGGCCTCGTGCGATCTTTCTGTTCAAGTACGACTGTCCGACCGACTTCGCCGCGGCGAGGTATCCGGTGACGGCTGCACCGACGACCGCAACGGGAAGCGCGAGGGCGACAAGCACCGCCAAGGGAATTCCTACGATCGTTATGGCGAGTCCAGCGATCAGCAGAGCGCCCACCGGCAGCAGCAACGGTTGCGCGAACAAACCGGCGAAGAATGACTTGCCGAACGAACCGGAAACCGTCTCCGACACGACCTCGAGTTGCCGCGGCATGAAGAAGTTCAAGCCAAATCCAATGCTGGCCAGAGCGATAAAGAAACCGAGCAGTGTGGCGATGCTCTGCCCGACCGCATCGAAGCTGAATGTCTGCTTGACATTGCGCCGCTCGAATAGAGACGGCGCACGTGGCGCTACTCGGTTGACACGCGGCCTCAACGCGAGGCTGTTCACGGAACGGATCCGACCGGCCACGTGTCCACCGCCGCGCGTCACCCGTCCGTTGAGGGCGATAACGTCACCCTCGATCCGCGCGTTTGCATGCAGGATCACGTCGCCGTTCAAAGCCGCAAGGTTGCCGTTCACGATGCCGTAAATCGAAACGTCTCCGGAGAGCACGGCGATATTGCCTTCGATGATCTGACCACGTCGAACCGTGAGGTCACCAATGTGGACACGGCCGTTTTCCACTGCAATTCCGATCTCACCAAAGTCATTGCCATAGGTGCGCCGCAATTCGTTGATGCGCTCGATGGTGCTGCGTTCGCCGGTCAGCCGGTTGAGGTCGATCACGAGGTCTTGCTGTCGCGCCGTCACTTGGGCTGCTCTCGATAGGGCCGCGCCTCGTACCGCGGTCACACTTGCGGCTTGGGCGGTGGCTACAGCGCTCGCCATCACCGCGTCCAAGTTGCCGAGGTTCGCTTCCAGTACCGCGCTCAGCTCCTGCTCTGCCGCCTTCAACTCTTCGAGTTCTTCACCCTGCCAGTCGTCGAGCGCCGCGATCAACTCGTCGGTGCTCAGCGAACCGAACTGCGAGAGCAAGTTTCTCCATGACGATTCGAGTCCGCTTCCGGCCGTGTAAGAGGCTGCGCTCTCTCCGTTGATCCGGACGGTGCCGTCGGTCAACTCGATCGTGATCCGGCGGCCGTCGGTCAGCTCCAATTCGAGCGACGAACCGTCTTGAGCAACATAGACAGAATGGGCGACGACGGCTTGGTCCTGCGCCACGACGGTTGGCACGGTGCTCAGGCCCGCA
>JAPULP010000374.1 GCA_027294815.1 Gemmatimonadota bacterium
GCCTGCCACCCCCCACTGTATTATTGGGGAGGGGGAGAAATCATCGCACACCATCGCACGACGTCAAACAGACAGGGCGGGACGACACGGGGAACGTTCATCGTCATCCTCTTGCTGTCGACGTTGCTACTGGCTGGAGCCCTTGCCTATCAGGCGATGGATTCGGTGGCGTCACACCGGGCCACCGCCAACGCGGTGTTGGAGGATTACGCGGCGTTCGCCGCCGAGCAGTATGCACGGCGCGTCACCCAACAACTGGAATACTACGGCGTGCGGCCCAGCTTACAGCGCCTGGCGGTACTCCATATCGTTTCAGGACAGCGCAACGTGCCCACAAAGGCCGCGATGGAGCGGGACGCCGACGGCAACCTCCGGCAGTCCCTCGAGATGGTACGTTACTTCTTCCGCTTCGATCCCCAGACCGGCGATCTCGTGTCGGCAGCGGACGAAGAGGGGTCTCCCCCACCATGGTTGGGAGCGCAACTGGCCTCTCACGTAGAGCAGACCGGCGATACCACCGCCAGCCTCCACCTGGCGTTTTTGGGTGACGGGACGGATTCCCGGCCCCGCCCTTTCGCTTACCTGATCTATCGAAACAATGAGACCACGGGACCTATCGGCTACGGCTTCGAGGCGGACCCGGAGGCACTGACCGCCCATTTTCGGACTGCGTTCTCGCAGAGTCCGATTCTTCCCCCAACACTGACGCGCGGGATCTCTTACGATTCGCTGCTGACCGTGCGCGTGCGGCACGCCGACAGCACTGAGTTCGTGAAGCTCACTGATACGCCGCAACCCTTGCGGTACGGACAGCTGGCCAATCACGCCCTCCCGGAGCGGCTTGGGGGCCTCAGTGTAGAAGTCGGTCTCGACCCGGCGGCGGCAGAAATGCTCGTGATCGGCGGGCTACCGAACTCGAAGCTCCCCTTCATTCTCGGATTGTTTGCGTTGACCGCCGGCTTGATCGTTGCCGCATTGCTGCAATTCCGCCGCGAGCAGGAACTCGACAGGCTGCGGAGCGAATTCGTCTCGAACATATCGCACGAGTTGCGCACGCCATTGGCGCAAATTCGATTGTTCGCCGAAACACTCTTGCTCGGGCGTATCAGATCCGACGACGAGCATCAGCGCTCGTTGTCTATCATCGACAAGGAAACGCGCCGTCTTGCACACCTCGTCGAGAACATGCTTCTGTTCTCGAGGTCAGAGCGTAATACGGTCACGCTCGAACGTCAGAAGATCCGGTTGCAGCCTCTGTTGGGAGAAATAGTGGACTCCTTCATGCCGCTGGCTGCGGCGCAACAATGCACGGTGTCACTGACCGCGGATCCTTTGGTATTGCAGGGCGATCCAGGAGCCATCCGCCAGATCGTTCTCAATTTGCTGGACAACGCGGTCAAGTATGGACCACCCGGACAGCGCATCGAATTGAAAGCCGAATTACACGACGGAAAAGCGCGTATTGCCGTAGAAGACGAAGGGCCGGGCATCCCCGAACCCGATCGAGCCAAGGTGTGGGAGCGGTTTGGCCGTTTGGAGCGTGAGCGGACGTCGGCGGTGGCGGGGGCGGGGATCGGGCTCGCCGTGGTGAGCGAACTGACCGGTCTCCACAACGGACGGGCATGGGTCGAGTCGGGTTCGAGTGGCGGTGCGCGCTTCATCATCGAGCTCCCGGACGCCAGAGTCGCCAGACGACAACCGGATCACGACACTACCAAACCGCCCTCGATCGCCCAGCCCGCGGGGCGCACCACAGACTGATGCCACAGATTCTCGTCGTAGAAGACAACAACGACCTCGCCTTCGGGTTGCGGAACAACTTCGAGATAGAAGGCTACGAGGTGTGCGTCGAGTCAAACGGAAAACACGGCCTGGAAAGGGCACAGACAGCCAACCCGGACCTGATCATCCTCGACTTGATGCTACCCGGACTCGATGGGTTTCACTTTCTCCGCGAGCTACGGGCGGGGGGATCGGGCATCCCGGTGCTCATACTTACGGCGCGGGGCGAAGAAGCCGACAAGGTCCGAGGTCTCAAGCTGGGCGCCGACGACTACGTGACCAAGCCATTCGGCGTTCTCGAACTCATCGCCCGGGTGGAAGCGCTACTGCGCCGCAGTGAACGTTTCTCCGGAGGGGAGTCCGGCCTTCATGCCGTCGAGCAGATCGGCGATATCGAGGTAAACCAAGCCACGAGAACGGTTCACCGCGGCGGCGAGTCGGTCGCACTGACACCCAAGGAGTTCGAGCTGCTGATCGCGCTGCTGCGGCGCCGGGGCGCTGTGGCCTCGCGCCTCGATCTGATGCAGGAAGTGTGGGGGTATTCGTCCGCGGTCGTCAGTCGCACCGTCGATACCCACATCGCCGAACTGCGACGCAAGCTCGAAGCCGAGCCGGCGTCTCCCAAACACATTTTGACGGTTCGCAAGTTGGGCTACCGATTGCACCGGGAGAATGGTGACCGCCGCCCCCCGTCCCCGGCCCCACCCCGGGTGTAGGGTGTAGGGTGTAGGGTGTGGGAAACGACAACTACACCCCACACCCC
>JAPULP010000375.1 GCA_027294815.1 Gemmatimonadota bacterium
CGTCACATAACCATGATGTTGCGTGACAATGCCGTAAACCACCGACAAACCCAGCCCGGTTCCCGTACCTTCCAGTTTTGTTGTAAAAAAGGGGGGACCGGAGTCCGAGCTGAAGGCATGGCTCTATACGCCTTCGGAAGCGACGCGGAGCCCGGCTCCGGCACTCCTCTTCCTGCATGCCGGCTGGCGGCTCATTCCAAGCCAGCAACCGGAGCTGATGCCGTTCATCGACGCCGGGTACGTCATCATGTGGCCCACGCACCGGGGTGAACACGGGAATCCCGGATATCAAGAGATGTTCCTCGGAGAGGTAGAGGATGCGGCCGCTGCTGCACGGTGGCTCGCCGCACACCCGGCCGCGGATCCCGATAGGGTGTACGCCTTGGGGTGGAGCGGGGGCGGGGGAATTGCAACCCTTCTTTCCTTGTGGGAGGACGTACCGCTGCGTCACACGGCCACCTCGGGGGGACTCTTCGGTACCGAGTGGCTGCGTCGGTGGGCGCGCACTCCTCGTTCAGATGGGTCCGCGGGTGTGCCCTTCGATACGACCCGGGTGGAGGAGTTCGAGATTCGGGTGCTCCCAGGGAACTTTCATTGGATGAAGCGCCCGCACTACGCCTATATCGAGACGCAATCGGAGCGTTGGATTGGATCGATCGCGGCAGCGAACGAGGCGAACATGAAGGGAGACACGCTGATCCAAGTGATCATGGTCCCCGGAGACCACTTTTCTGCTTTTCCCGAAGTGGTGCGCCGGTACCTCGCATTGATCGAGGACGATGTGCGCTCAGAACAACCTGAACTGAAGAAGTAGACTGACTGCCGCGACCAATTGGCACGCCGGAACCTTTTGTCGACGGAAAGGGTGTGTAGCACGTGCACAACGTTGCCTGGGATCGCACCGGTAAGTGACCCCCTGAACCTACCTCAGGGCGGGTGTTGTGGTGTGGGTTGTTGCTATAGAGCGTTGGCTCCGGAGGACTGTAGTTGCGTCGATGAGCGTCCGTGGGCGTCAATAAACGGGCGTTTTTCAGGGGTTTTGCGTCATTTGCGTCCGTGAGCGTCGGTGGGCGTTGTGACAATGTCTGTTACGAAATCCACGCGGACTCTAGCCACTTCCCGCCGTCTCGCTTGCGCCGAGAAGTTAATATCCACATAATCGTGATCACAATTCTCGGTTATCTACTGGTGGCCCCTCCGGGCCCCGCCGCCTGACAGACGCCCCCTGGACGCCGCCCGACGACGCGACCCCTCCGAGACATCGGCGTGCTATGCGTGCCACCCGAAACCGATTGGAGGCTGCCGTGCGCAACATGCTCTTCGCCTCTAAACCACGTCGACGTCGCTGGTGGCGGCGACTCGGTGTTCTCATCGTGGGTGCGCTCGTAGCATACGGGTTGTTGCTCATCCCAGGCCCTGAGCCGCCGGTGCTCGAAGGGGCGAACCGGGAGCCGTTCGTTTGGAATCAAGATGAGCTCTGGTCCACGCTCGAGCGGGAATTTCGCGCCGCAGAGTCAGCAGGCTGTGTCGCGGTCTCACCGGCGGTAGACTCGTCATTTGCGGGCCTGCATGAAGCGATTCGCGCGCTCGATACCGACAAGCTTTCCCCCGAGGACGATCGGTTTGACGAGGTGGAGAATCGCTTGTTCGCCCTCGGGCCCTTGCTCGGCGCTTGCCTCGATCGTCTGCCGGAGTACGTCCAGGCTTACAATCAGGTGCGTTTTCATCTCAAGAACCAGTCGCACGCATGGGACATGAATGCGCTTGCGACGCGGCAACGGATGTATCGCCTCATCTACGGGGGGCGTGCGGCGGTTGAGGAGCTTCTTCTCCAGGCCGATCCCACTCATGTGCCGGCGGTCGTGACCGCCCACACCGAGCCCTCGGCGACACCGTCGACCGAGCTCTTCGGTGTCCGGGTGCACAGTGGAGATCTCCTCCTGTCACGCGGCAACTCGTCGTTCTCGGCGCTGATCGCGCGTGGGCACGACTATCCCGGCAACTTCTCCCACGTGGCCCTCCTACACGTCGACGAAGACACACGCGAGGCGACGGTGATCGAGGCGGATGTCGTAGGTGGTGTGAAGGTCCGTCCTGCTGAGGAGTTCCTTCGTCACGACAAGCTTCGCGTCCTGGTGCTTCGACTGCGTGCCGACCTACCGCTGCTCCTCGAGGATCCGCTGCTCCCGCTTCGGGCGTCCACGGCAGCCCTCCACGACGCACAGACGCGGCGGATTCCGTACGACCTCGAGATGAACTACCGAGATCACTCCCGAATGTTTTGCTCGGAGGTCGTGCTGGCCGCGTACGAGCCCTATGGGGTCACCCTCTGGACGGGGATGTCATTCATCTCGGGGCCCGGCGTCGTCCGATGGCTGAGCGCGGCTGGTGTCCGGAACTTCGAGACCCAAGAGCCTTCCGACCTCGAATACGATCCGCAGCTGCGTGTGGTTGCCGCATGGCGCGATCGCGAGAATCTATTCATCGATCACGTCGATAACGCGATCATCGAAGTGCTCATCGAGAGCGCCGATGCGGGTGAACGCATCACTTATCATTGGGCCATGTTGCCCGTCATGCGGATCGTCAAGGCCATCAGTCGAGTCTTCAACCTCTTTGGCGCAGAGGGTCCGGTGCCGGACGCCGTTTCGGTGCACGGTGCCCTGTTGATACGCGAGTTCGACCTCCGACATGCGAGCATCAAGGCGACGCTCCTGGAACGGGCCACAGCATTTCGCGATCGGGAAGGCTATACGCCGCCCTATTGGGAACTCCTCGAGCTAGTGCGCGACGTGCGACGGATGGAGTAGCGTGAACAAGCCCGGTTAGTGCACCGGTGATCCAGATCGGAGACTGACATGATCAATCGCCGCGATTTCCTTCACACGATGGGCGTGCTCGCCTTGGCACCGAGCGCCTGTGCTCGTGACGAACAGGAATCCACCGATGCACTCGTCAATGACATTCACTCACAGCTCAATCCCACGCGCGTCGCGGATATCGTCACGCCCGAGTCCGTGCAGTCTGTTCGTGACGCGCTGCAACGAGCCGCGCGCGAAGGGCGCGCGGTATCCATCGCTGGCGGACGCCACGCCATGGGTGCACAGCAGTTCGGTACCAACACGATCCACCTCGATACGCGAGGGCTCAATCGCGTCCTGAATTTCGATCAGGAGAATGGCACGATCGAGGTCGAGGCGGGGATTCAGTGGCCCGAGCTCGTCGAGGCGTACTTGGATGCGCAAGAGGGTCAGGAAAGGCAGTGGGGCATCGCGCAGAAGCAAACCGGGGCCGATCGGTTGTGCATCGGTGGGTCGCTCGCTGCGAATGCCCACGGCCGCGTCCTGACCCGCAAGCCCATGGTGGCGGACGTAGAGTCCTTCACACTGGTCGACGCCGACGGCGAAGTGCGGCACTGTAGTCGTGAGGAGAATGCGGAGCTGTTCGCCCTCGCGATTGGGGGGTATGGGCTGTTCGGGGTCATCGCCACTGTCACGCTGCGGCTCGTTCCGCGTCAGAAGGTCGAACGGGTCGTGGAGGTCATCACCGCCGAAGATCTCATAATGTCCATCGATCAGCGGGTGGCCGACGGGTTCCTCTATGGCGACTTTCAGTTTGCCATCGACCCC
>JAPULP010000376.1 GCA_027294815.1 Gemmatimonadota bacterium
TAAAAGCATTAGACTTAGTGGACCGAGGCAGCATCTTCCGCGCGGGCTCGGTCGGACTGATGACGGAGGTAATCCCAATGTCGGCTCCGAAGCTACACCGTATTCTGGGCGCTGTGAGCGGCGCCGCCATGCTACTCCTGACGGTGACTCCCACGGCAGCCCAAGTGGGCAAGGGGACCCAGATCGAACTGGGCACCTATGGGACCTTCACCAAGTACGACAATGCCGACCTTGGTCTTGGCAACGAGTTCGGCGCCGGGGGTCGGCTGGGCATCTTCTTCAGCCGCCTGCTATCCCTGGAGGCCTCGGGCGATTACACCGAGGCCACCAGTGGAGGGCCAGCGGGTCGAGTCACCTCAACCCGTGTCGCTGGGACCCTCTTCGCCCACGCCCCGATCGGAGGTAGCGCCTGGTCGATGGGACTCGGGTACGAGCGCCTCTTTTACCGGGCCGCCCAAAAGTTCGAGGACAACGGATTCCACTTCGTCACGGGTCCCCGGCTGACGTTGGGCTCGCGGGCCGCGTTCAGACTCGAAGGCCGTGCCACGTATGTGCCCAGCTCGAACGCGCCTTCGGGCACCGGCAGTTCCATCAATTTCAGCGCCTCCGTCGGACTGTCGATCTACAGTTTCGGTGGCACCCCTCGCGACGACGACTTCGATACCGTTCGGAACAGTAGCGACGACTGCCCGGACACGCCCCAAGGCGCCACGGTCGACAACGCCGGTTGTCCGAGCGATGGCGATACGGATGGCGTCCTCAACGGTTTGGACCGGTGCCCCGACACACCTGGGGGGGCGGACGTGGACACGCAGGGATGTCCTTCGGACGCGGATTCCGACGGTGTGCTCAACGGGATCGACATTTGTCCCAACACGCCGGCCGGCGCCGTTGCGGACGACAATGGTTGCCCAACCGATCAGGACAGCGACGCCGTGTTCGATGGCATCGATCAATGCCCAGACACGCCGACGGGCGCGATCGTCGATGAGAACGGATGCCCGTCCGACGAAGATTTCGACACCGTGTTCAACGGAATCGATCAATGCACCGGCACGCCGCTCGGCGTAACGGTTGACCAGTTGGGTTGCCCCCTCGACCAAGACGGCGACGGCGTCTTCGATCACTTGGACGAGTGCCCGGACACACCTCCCAACACGATGGTGAACGAGGTCGGTTGCGAGCCGGACACCGACACGGACCTCGATGGCGTGGTCGACCGGATCGATCGCTGCCCGAGCACGGCGGCCGGCACGACGGTCGATAGCGTGGGCTGCCCGGTTCTGTTTGTCGTGGACGAAGTGACGGGGCGGGCCCAACCGTTGATTCTGCAAGGTGTCAACTTCACTACCGGCAGCTCGCGACTCACCCAGGACTCGTACGCCGTGCTGAACGTGGTCGCGGTATCGCTGTTGGGTAATCCGGATGTCCGGATTGAGATTGGCGGGCACACCGATGCTTCGGGTGGGTATGATCTCAACATGCGCTTGTCCCGTGGCCGCTCCGAGGCCGTGCGTGCATATTTAGCCCAGCAAGGCGTACCACTGATCCAGATGGATTCTCGGGGCTATGGCCCAGACCAGCCGATTGCAACCAACGCCACAAGGTCTGGCCGCGCGGAGAATCGACGAGTAGAGTTGCGACGAATCAACTAATGGAGTGACGGTGCAGTCTAACAAACAGCGAATCCACCTTTCGCTGGGTCTTGCGCTGCTGGCGGCGATGCCGTTGGCAGCGCAAGTCGTCCCGGCCCCCGAAACTGTCCTGGGGTTCGTCCCGGGAACCGACCGGAAACTCGTAGAGTGGCCGGTGCTGGTCGAATACTATCAACAGCTCGCCAACGCCAGCGATCGTGTCGAGTACCACGAACTCGGCAAGACGACACTCGGCGCACCATTCGTAGCCCTGGTCATTTCCAGCGCCGAGAACATGGCGCGACTCCCCGAGATTCGTGCGATCAATCTACAACTCGCCGACCCTCGTCTGATCGACTCGGATATCCAGCGCGAGCGGTTGCTTGCCGATGGTAAGACGATCGTTCTCATCACATCGAGTATTCACTCGACCGAGGTCGGGGGCCACCTCTCGCCCACGATCATCGCGCACCGCTTGGCGACGGAATCGACCCCCAAGATCAACGAGATCCTCGACAACACCGTGTTGTTGTTGGTGCCGTCTCTGAATCCCGACGGCGTGACGATCGTGAGTCGCTGGTACAACGAAACCCTCGACACACCGGCCGAGGGATCGGGCCCGCCCGAGCTTTATCATCATTATGTCGGGCACGACAACAACCGCGACTGGTACGCCTTCACGCAGGTCGAGACTCAACTCACCATCGACAGCCTGCACAATTATTGGCATCCACAGATCGTTCACGACATTCATCAGATGGGATCGACTGGCGCGCGCTTTTTCCTCCCGCCCTTCCTCGACCCAATCGAGCCAAATGTCGATCCATTGATCGTCCAGGGGTACAACACGCTCGGTACGCACATGGCGTGGGAGCTCACGGGGCAGGGAAAGCAGGGGATCGTGGTCAACGCGACCTACGACGCCTGGACGCCGGCGCGTTCGTACCAGCATCACCACGCCGGTGTGCGCATCCTGTCGGAAACGGCTAGCGCACGTCTGGCGACGCCCATCGAGTTGTCTTTCGATATGCTAAGGGGTCGCCGGGGATTCGATGCGCGACAGTCCTCTTGGAATTTCATCGATCCGTGGCCAGGGGGCGTGTGGCGTCTGGCGGACATCGTGGATTATCAGTCCTCCGGTGCAATAGCCCTGCTGAGCTACGCGGCCACCAACCGCGATATCTGGTTGTCGAACTTCTTGAAAATTGGCGAGCGTGCCGTTGCGGGATGGGAGGAGTGGCCGTACGCGTACGTCATACCCGCCGACCAACCGAACCAGATCGGCCTCAACGCCATGCTGCGGATCTTCGAGCGAGGCATGGTCGAAGTCCGCATTGCGGAGAGCGATTTCACGGCCGGCGGCACAAGCCACCAGGCAGGAACATACGTCGTCGTATTGCAACAGCCATACGCCTCCTTCGCCAAGGCGTTGCTCGAACGGCAAGAATACCCTGACCTGCGTCAGTACCCCGGTGGACCACCTCGTGCGCCTTACGACGTCACGGCACACACGCTGCCGCTTCTCTTCGACGTCGAGGTTTCGGAGGTCGTAGAACCATTCGATGTCCCACTGTCCGACCCGGTGACGCCACCGGTATTCCCGTACCGTTACGACCGACTGAGCCGAGAGACGAACGAAGGTGGACTCGTCGGACTCTACAAGAGCTATGCGGCTTCGATGGATGAGGGATGGACCCGGTGGATCTTCGACACGTGGGACATTCCTCATGAGTCGGTAGAGGACGCTGCTGTCCGGGCCGGGGAGTTGGCGGGCTACGACGCGATCATCATACCCGACATGGATGCGGAGAGCATCGTGAGCGGGCTGGACCCGACCGAATACCCGGAGGCATTCGCAGGTGGGATCGGCGCCGGTGGAGTGGAGTCGCTAAAGAGCTACGTCGAGGCCGGCGGAACATTAGTGGTATTCAACGAGGCGGCCAACTTCGCGATAGAAGCGTTCGATCTGCCAATCCGGAACGTGCTCGAGAACTTCGATGCACAAGAATTCTACGCTCCAGGCACGTTGTTCCGCATGGATCTCGACACTACAAACGCGATGACCGAAAACATGTCGTCGCGAGCCGCCGCGTGGTTTCAGCGCTCGCCAGCCTTCGAGTTTGTCGAGACGGACAATCTTCGTGCGGTCGCGCGCTATCCCGTCAATCCCGACAGCATTCTGTTATCAGGTTGGGTACTGCACCCGGAGAGACTTAGCGGGAAGGTATCGTTAGTCGAGGCTCACGTCGGCGCGGGCCGCGTAGTGTTGTTTGGATTTCGCCCTCAATACCGCGCCCAGAGCATCGGCACGTACCCATTGTTCTTCAACGCGCTAAAACCGCGTCGCGACACCAGCACACCGTAGCTCCATGTACACCCGGTCTCTTTACCTGCTTGCTCTAGGCGGGTTGATCGTTGGCTCTCCGCCGCTCACAGCGCGGCAATCTGCGGATACTCGCATATTCCACGCGGTGCTTCACGATACCGAGCGGCCGGACTATCTGCAGGACATCGTGTCGATGGGCTTACCTCCCATTTACTTGCCGGCTCCACCAACGGGCGCTACGCCGTTGACCGGAAACGGGGTCACGACGTTCGCGTCGCACGACGAACCAGGCCGCCAGCCATGGCGTGCCGTGCTCCGAGACGAGAAACGTCCGGATTATATGAGCGATGTTGTTCCACCCAGCTTGCAACCCATTCATTTGCCACCGCCACCCGTGGGAGAGACGCCTGCTGTTGTACGAGGTGTGTACCTCAACGCCTGGGTATTCGGCGGAAAGCGGTTCTATGACCTCGTGCGGTTGGCCGACACCACGGAGGTCAACTCGTTTGTCATCGACGTAAAAGATGCGACCGGCTTTCTCATGTATCGTTCGAGCGTGCCGACCGCGATAGCGATTGGAGCGAACGGTCTCGTGCGGGCGCGGGACGTACGACAACGCCTGGCCTTATTGCAAGAACATGGCATCCATCCTGTTGCTCGGATCGTCGTTGGAAAAGACCCGTTACTCGCGAACGGCAAGCCCGAATGGGCAGTGCACCATGTGGACGGCGGCTTGTGGAAGGATCGATTTGGGGATCATTGGGTGGACGTCTATCGCGACTCGGTGTGGCTTTACGCAGCCGACCTGGCACGCGAAGCGGTGCTCATGGGGTTCGCCGAGATTCAATTGGACTACATCCGCTTTCCCGACGAACCGGCGGGAGGGCTCGCCACCGCCATCTTCCCCGCGCGCCAGGACGATCAGTCTCGCCGCTACGCCATTGCGAGTAATCTTGGCAAAGTCCGAGACCACGTGAAAGACCTTGGCGTTCCCCTTACCGTCGACGTGTTTGGACTCACGACCTCGGCTAGAACCGACATGGGGATCGGGCAATATTGGGATGATCTGTCGAGCCTGGTCGACGTGCTACTTCCGATGGTGTATCCCAGCCACTACTACCGCGGCGCGTATGGTTTGTCGTTTCCAAATGCTGAACCGTACGCCGTGGTGAGTCGGGCGCTGGCGGCTGGGGTGAAGCGAAACGAAACAATTCCCAACGCCGCCCGAATTCGACCATGGCTCCAGTCGTTCTCCATCCGCCGTGTGCGCTACGGCCCCAAAGAAATCCGCGCGCAGATAGACGCGACGTACGACGTCGGACTCACCGATTGGGTCTTGTGGAATGCCAGTGGGCGCTATCCGGCTGGAGCTTTTCTCCCCAACGGCACGTCTAGCTTGGCGTCACCACTGCGATTGCCGCCAAGAACGAAATAGTCACAACCGCTAAACGCCCGCCGATTCACGGATCTTGCCAGGTTGCCACTCGCAGATATAACCCGCAATGGCACTGGCGGCCGTGGTGTAGGGACTGGCGAGATAGAGTTGTCCGGGGCCTGAGCGCCCGGGAAAATTTCGGTTGATCGCGCTGATCGTTACCGTTTCCGTATCATAAGACACGCCGGGGCCGGCGTTGATACACGCCCCACACGAGGGCTCGATGAACTGCGCGCCTGCTTTTTCGAACACCTCCAGATAACCCATCTCCCCGCAATAACGCTTTACCTCTTGAGACCCACACTGAATAAAGCAATCCACGGATTCATGCACGCGGACTCCCCTGTCCACAGCGTCCTGAAACACTTGCGCATACATGTCCATATCCGATTTTTTGCCGGCGGTACACGACCCAGCGTACGCAACGTCCACCTTCACCCGATCGCCCAACTCCCGAATCAACAAGCCATTGCCCGGATCGCCAGGCAGCGCGACCATTGGCTCGAGACTGGCAGCGTCGATTTCGATGATCTCTTCGTAGTCTGCGTCCTCGTCTGAGTACAGACCATCGAAGAGGGGGCGAACCTCGTCGGGACTGATGCCGCGTTCGCGCGCCAGGAACTCCACCACCTTTTCATCCGGCGCAACGATCCCCGTAAACGCACCCACCTCAGCCGCCATGTTCGTCATCGTTGCGCGTTCGTCGACCGAAAGATCCGTCACGGCCTCGCCGGCATACTCCACGATCTTGCCGATAGCATGCCCGTTGTGCACATACGGGTGCCGCAGAAGCTGCAACATGAAGTCCTTCGCCGTTATGTGCGGCGGCTTCCTGCCGGTGACCCGGATCAACACCGAGTGCGGAACCTTGATGCGCACGTCTTTGGTGAGCCACGAGTTGAAGATGGCCGTAGTGCCGACCCCAAATGCGATCGACCCAATGGCGCCGGCATGCGGTGTGTGAGAATCACTGCCGATGATCAAGTGGCCCGGAAGAGCATGTTGCTCGAGAATCTTGGAATGGCAAATTGCCTCTGAACCGCGAACCACCTCGTTGCGACCGATGCGCGGTAGCTCACCATAGAGCTTCACACCCTGCTTCTCGGCAAATGCTTCCTGTTTTGTCTTCAATTCGAGCGCGACATCGAGCAAGCCCTCAGCTTTGCGCTCGTCAGTCATCGCCAGTTCCAGGAATGTCAGATGATCCCGGAAAAGAAATACCGATTCTGGGTCGACGATCTTTTCGTTGACACCTACCTGCTGCTCCCAGAAGATCGCAGCCATCGGCGTGACATACTCGTGACTGAACCGAATGTCCGTGCGCACAAACCCTTCGTCGCCGGGACGGACGTATGGAACGCCGATCACGTCATGGGAAAGATCGGTCACCCAGTGCCGTGCGAGGATCTTCTCGGCAAGATTCATCGGACGGGCGGGCGTCGAGACCGTGGGCACACGCACCGCGCCCTCGCGCCGTGCCACGTTGTACTGGAACAATCCGCCGTACTCGATGACGCCGCGCGTGATCTCGCCTTCGCCATCGGTGAAGACGCTCAGCGGAATCTCTTCGCCGCTGCGCACTCGACCAATGAGACTGAAATCAGTGCTCGTGAGAATGCCCAGGTTCTGACAATTCTCGCGATAGATGCGCTCGATGCTCTGCGCGATCACCAGCTTGATACCGGCACACATCTCGGCGTACGGCGACTGTTCCCGCGACGAACCCTTACCCCGCCTCTTGCCGCTCACGGAGCACGTGAATCCACCTGCCTTCACGCTCCCCCGGGTAACCGGAAGCTCGTCACCACACTTCAACCCCAAATACGGAAACTCACCTAGCGTTTCGTCATAGTAGTAGCAGATATAGGCAGGCGTGATTTCGTCGGTCGATATGTCGTCCCGGAGCTCGAACGCGTTGGGAAACGGGAGATCCTCGCCGCCGAGTTGCCGCCGGACCAAGTCGGCGTCTTCTGTCAAGAAAAAGACGCGCCCCGAAAGCGCGACACGTCGCTCTGAGCCTTCGTTCATGCGAGAAAGATCACCGGGCGCTCGCCGGCGGGCAAGCTCTGAGCTACCTTGATCTTGCTCATGCACACTACACGTAAGTCTCTGGCCCCCTTAGGGTTGGCGCTGCTGATATCCGTGACCCTCCCGTCGTGCCAACAATCGTCGCCCGAGGGCCGGCCGCGGGTGAGCCCTGAACTGGTCGAACAGGTTGCGGAGCTTCCGCCCATCCTCCATGAGAGCTCGGGAGTGGCCGTCAGCCGGCGCCAGGACGGCATCCTCTGGACCCACAACGACTCCGGTGACGAGAACCGACTCTACGCGATCGACCTAACAGGTGAAGTCCTCGCCACTTTTCTCGTTCGCGACGCGACGAACATCGACTGGGAGGACATTGCCCTGGGACCATGCCCTCGAGTGCCACGCGAGTGCCTGTACATCGCCGACACTGGAGACAATCTCCGCCGCCGAGAGAGTGTGTCGATATACATCGTACCCGAACCCGACGTGCGTCGTGATCGACCGAGCGACAGCCAAGAAACGGAGCCCGCGTCAAAGGTCGATTTCCGATACGAGGACGGACCCCACGACGTCGAAGCAATGGCTGTTGGACCGAGTGGCGACATCCTCCTCGTGAGCAAGGGACAGCGAAGTCCCATCAAAGCCTATCAGCTCCTACGTGATGACCTCTTCAACTCCCCGTTGGTCGCCCGTCTCAAAAACGATCCCGGCCTGAGGGCGTTGCAGACGTCGGCGTCTTGGGTCACCGGCGCTGCCTTCTCACCCAGTGGTGACCGCGTCGTCGTTCGAACGTACACCGAGCTATTCTTCTATGAGGTCGTCGGCGGTACACTGGTCCAGGAACGTGAACCTTGCTTCTTCGGAGCCTTTGAGCCCGTGGGTGAGGCCGTAGATTTTATGGACGCAAGCACGTTGGTCATGACGAGCGAGGCGCTTCGGAGACGCCCCGGACCCATTACGTTAGTGAGATGCCCGACCGGACCAGCCTGATGTTGAGCGCAATCCATGGTGGCATTCGTTGTGGGATCGCGGTAGTCGCCCTCTGGACTGCTGCTGCACCGATGGCCGCCCAGACCATGCCTGACACCCTGGCGTTGCAGCGCGCACTCGCCATACCCACCGCTAGTCAGCTCGCCGCTCATATCAGATTTCTCGCCGACGATTTCCTAGAGGGCCGCGCACCTGGTTCCCGCGGCGCGGAGATAGCAGCGCGCTACATCAGAGCTCAATTTGAAGAGGCCGGACTCCGCCCCGGCGCACCCGACGGAACATTTTTTCAGCGTATCCAACTCGTCGGCCTGACGTCGTCACCCTCCCTGGTGGTAGGCGTTGCTCGGCGCACGATGGCGCTCCAGTACTTGGACGATTTTGTCGCGTGGCCGCACGGACCCGACACTGCCGTGATCACCGACGGAGAGCTGGTGTTCGTCGGCTATGGTATCGAAGCGTCAGAGTGGACCTGGGACGATTTCAAGTTGCAGCCCTTGACCGGCAAGGTCTTGTTGATGTTGGTCAACGATCCGGGTCTCGAGGATCCGTCTGTGTTCAACGGGCGAGAGATGACATACTACGGCCGTTGGGCTTACAAGCTCGAGCAGGCCGCCAGAGTGGGCGCCGTCGGCGCGATTCTGATACATACCGACGAAAGCGCTACTTATCCTTGGACAGTAGTGCGCAATTCTTGGTCGGGGGAACAGTTGCGCATCGAAAGCGAGACCGCGCAAACACTCCGGTTCGGAGCGTGGGTTACCGAACAAACAGCCCGCCAAATCGCGCAACTCGCCGGCATCGACTACAACTTGATGATGCGGCGCGCGGGGCGACGAGACTTTCGCTCGATTCCGATGAATGCACACGTCATTGTCGACATCGCGAGTCGAGTTCGACGATTCGAGTCAGTCAACGTAATCGGACGCATCGAGACGAACGACGAAGGCGTTGAACAAGCCGTCGTGCTTACGGCGCACTACGATCATCGCGGTATCGGCCAACCCGTGGGTGAGGATTCCATTTACAACGGGGCGCAGGATAACGCCTCTGGCGTCGCGGCATTACTTGCCACGGCTACAGCGTTGGCTGCGGCCGGACCGCCCCCAAGCCGCTCGATCTATTTTGCGGCAACGACAGCCGAAGAGTCCGGCCTTCTCGGGGCCGAAGCCTTGGTCAGAACTCCGCCGGTATCGCTCGCTCAAATCGCGGCAGTCGTGAACATCGACCGGGCCAACCTATCGGGAGGCACGAGAGACATGGTCATGCTGGGCGCCGAAAAATCCAGTTTGCGAAACCTTGCCGCGGAAGTCGCCAGGGCCGGCGGCCTGCGGTTGGCCCCGGACCCGAATCCCGAAAGCGGTCGTTTTTATCGGTCCGACCACTTCCCGTTCGCCCGAGCCGGCGTCCCGGTGCTATCCCTCGTTGCCGGGCGCGATTTCATCGACCAACCGCCCGATTGGGGCCGCGCTCAGTACAATGATTACATGTCCAACAGGTACCATCAGCCGAGCGACGAATACCGACCGGACTTCAACTACGATGGCCTGCTGCAGCAAGTCATGGCCATGACTCGCCTAGCTTGGAGCCTGGCGGAAACCCGCGAATTTCCTGCCTGGAACGAAGATTCCGAGTTCCGGGCGGCGGCCGAGCGGCTTCGAAACCGGTAAGTAGGCCTCTTACCGACCCCCGGGAAAAACGATAAGTTCTCGCGCGTTTTCGCCTCAGCGCTGACCAATCCCTAGGAGATCCACTGCAACTCCCGACCTCACACCGCGTGCCCGTGACTTGGCTGCGGAGCCACGCTCCGCCGCCAATTCTGCTGCGACTCCTGACCGATATCCTGCCAGCCGACGCGGTCGATGATGAGGAAGTCGCGACGCTCCGGGACGAGGTGTCGCGGTACAAAGGCGTCACCCAAATCGGCAAGAAACAGAGGAACACGGGGGTTTGGGGCTCGAACATCCTTGGACTGAAGCCATCTAAGATATTGGGAATAAAAGACATAGGAACGATATCCCAATATAGGAGACTTTTGGAGTTGGGGGTCCCACCGACCGCCCCGGCCTTGCAGCTGGCCAATCGGCTCTTCTTTCGCCTTCTCTCGCGCGACGACGATCCGAAACTCTTGTTCGAATACCAAAAAGCGGCCAAAGCCAACCCGACAATTGCCCCGTGGGCTCGGGGTGAGATGCATGAGGCCGCCACCGCTGCACTAACCCAAGCGGGCCAGGTCGAAGATCCGCGGGTTCGAGGTGCGGCTCAACGGTTGGCCAACTCGATCTCGGATTTCCTCCGCAGCGAGCTCGCAGGAAAACCAATCATCAAGAAAGGCGCCAAATACATCCTCCATCCTGACGCCCATCCGCCCAGCCTATACTCGGTGGCCCTCTTCGCGTACATGCCAAGCCTCCAGCGAGAGCGCGCCGGTTTCATCGAACGGTTGCAACAGTTCATCACCCAGCCCCCACCCAAGAAGACATTTGTCATCATGGTGGGAAACAAGGGGCTCAAACCAACTACGCAGATCCTCGGAGACCCCCTCCAGAACGATTCGGCCGGCCGACCGAAGGACCTTCCCTTTGCGCTCCACTGGATGGAGCTACTCACCCGCCTCGACGCCCTGGAAACCACCCCTTCGGCAAAGCGGGCGCTGGCGCGGATTCTGAAGGACTGCGACAAGGATGGGGTATGGAACGGAAAGGGGCTCAGGACATTCCCAAAAAGCCCGTCAGGCCTGGCGGGGTTTGCATTCCCGCTCGAGATCAGCGACAAAACCCCTGCTTCCCGTCGAGTCGACGTCACGTTTCGCCTGGCCCACCTCGCGAAGCTGGCGGGACTCGAGCTGGAGTTCGTCTAAGCTAGACGTGGCACCTGTCTATTTAGCAACCAATGGGTAGCTCACCCAGTCAGGTGGGCTAATAGCCCGCGCGCAGCACCGACAATAGTAATATCACTTGTCCAATAACCCGACTCCTCCCCACCGTCAGGGCGGGCGATCACCGCAACATCGCCGGCGAGCAGCAGGAAGACGGGCCCATTGAAGAGCTTGTCGGATTTCGAAGCGTCGATGCCACCCTCCGGTTCCACCGGCAAGTTCCCAGGGTCTTCTCCAACCAACCACACCTTACTCGGCCGAGAATCAAGTGCCCGGCGACGCCACGCAGGCCCCAGCGCAAGCACCAAGTCTGGCCCCGCCACGCATGTAACCTCGCCGGGCGCTCGGGCGAGCGTCCGGAGGGCAATGCCCAAGAGTGCGCGCCTGCCCTGGATTTGGATCAAAGCGGCGCCATCTTGCTGACCAACGGTCTGGATTTGAGACTCGAGGGCATCGAGTTTCTGAGCTTCCACCTCGATGACTCTCGCTAGGATAGCATCCGGTCGCTCTGCCCTAAATCTCCGAGGTTGGTCGTCGGTGGTTACCGCGGCGCCTTTGGCCACCAAGCCGTTCAATGCCTGATATGCGTTTGCCCGGGCAATGGTCAGCTCCTTGGCCAGAGCGTATCCGCTGGATGGTCCGAGATGTAGCAATGCCCCATAAGCAATGTTCTCGGTCTGCGTAAAGCCAAACGGAGTGAGGTCGATATCAGTCATGAGAAGTAGTTACTACTACTACTAAACTCACGATGACAAGCTCGCAATAGACCTTTGTTTTTTGGGGATCTGTGCAGCCCCGGAGGCGAAATCGCTTTCTGGGCTCGGGCGCTCGCAACGTGCTGCCCGCTCCGCTCCGGAAATGGTCAGCTCAGAGTGGTGACGAGGTCTGGCTTATGCCCGCTCTGCGTGTGGCCGGTGTACCGATCGACGTGCCGCAAAGCTGCGTCGAGCACGTCGGCAAGATCAGACGCGGAGTGGACTGTGATCAGCTTGCGCTCGTCCTCACTGAGGTCCTCCAGATCCGCCAGGTTTTCGCTGGGGATGATCACGTTGGTGATGCCGGCTCGGCAAGCCCCCAGAATCTTCTCTTTGACTCCCCCGATCGGTAACACCCGACCCGAAAGCGTGATCTCACCCGTCATGGCCACGTCGTGTCTCACCGGGATTCCGGAAAGAGTGCTGACCAACGCCGTTGCCATGGTAACCCCGGCTGACGGTCCATCCTTTGGTATCGCTCCAGCCGGCACGTGAATATGAATGTCATTGTTGTTCAGATCGCTCACGTCGATTCCCAAATCCTCCGCATGGGACTTTGCGTAGGTCAAAGCGGCTCGTGCGGATTCCTTCATCACGTCGCCCAAATGTCCGGTGAGAACCAGATCGCCACGGCCGTTCATGATCGCCACCTCGACGAACATGATGTCGCCGCCCGCCGGCGTGTAATACATACCGGTGCTCACGCCGACTTGATCTTCCCGGAAGGCTCTCTCGGGGTGGACGGTCGGCCGACCGATCAGGTCGCTGATCTCGTCCTTCTTGAGTTCGAAGTGCCCCACCTCGCCCGCCTCGATTCTCCGTGCAACCTTGCGAGCCACTTTGCCCAGCTCGCGCTCGAGCTGGCGAACACCCGCTTCGCGGGTGTAGCCGGATATCAGGCTCGACAGTGCCTCGTCGCCCAACACCACTTGGTCGGTGTCGAGTCCCGCTCCTGTTAGCTGACGGGGAAGCAGATACTTTCGGGCAATCGTCGATTTTTCGGCCTCGGTATAACCGGAGAATTCCACAACCTCCATTCGATCCAGCAACGGGCTCGGGATGTTTTGAATGAAGTTCGCCGTCGCAACGAAGAGCACTTCCGACAAATCGAACGGTACGCCGAGGTAGTGATCGGTAAACGTGTCGTTCTGTGCGGGGTCGAGCACCTCGAGAAGGGCGGACGCTGGGTTGCCTTGATACGACACACCGAGCTTGTCGACCTCATCGAGAAGGAACACCGGGTTCTTCGTCCCCACCGTCTTCATCCCTTGCATCAGCCTCCCGAGCATCGCGCCCACGTAAGTGCGACGGTGCCCGCGGATATCAGCCTCGTCTCGCGCGCCGCCGAGGGAGATGCGTACGTACTTTCTTCCCATCGCACGCGCAATCGACTTGGCGATGGAGGTCTTGCCAACACCCGGAGGTCCGACAAACAATAGAATAGGACCCTTTGGTTGCTTGTCGTCATCGTTACCCGGCGCTTGTACACCCTCACCGTTGGTCGTATCGCCCTTTGATTCGCGCAGTTTGCGCACGGCAAGAAACTCGAGAACGCGATCTTTCACGTCCTGCAGGCCGTAGTGATCCTCGTCGAGAATCTTCGCCGCTTCCGGCAGATCGAGGTGATCTTTGCTGCGTTCGTTCCACGGCAACTCAGCGATGGTCTCCAAATAGGTTCGAATCACTTGAGATTCCATGGAGTCGGCAGACGACCGCTCGAGCCGCGATAGCTCGCGCTCGACTTCTTTTCGGGCCTCCTTCGGAAGTTCTAGTTTCCGCAACCGATCGCCCAACTCATCGATTTCGTTTTCGGATTCCTCTTCGCCCAGCTCCTTGCGAATTGCTTTGAGCTGCTCTCTCAAGAACATCTCGCGCTGACGATGGCCGATTTCCTCCTGCACTTGTGACTTGATGTCTTCCTGCGCATCGAGCAGTTCTATCTGGCGTTGGACGTGAATCAACACCCGGCGCAATCTCTCCTCCACACCCAGTGTTTCGAGCACTGCCTGACGTTCCTTGGGTGAGATGTCGAGATAGCCACCCACGACGTCGGCCAGCGCTCCGGCATCGCTCACCGTTTGGAGTACTTGCTCGACTATGTCCGCAGCGATGCCGGTTTTCTCGCCAAGCTCTGCCGCACGTTCTTGCAGCTCTTTGTAAAGCGCGGCATATGCGGCGTCGTCCGGATTCGCCGGTGGAAGGTCGGCCGCCCGTAGTACGGTGGCCGATATGTGATCGCTCGTCTTGGTGTATTGCAGGACCGTGGCGCGGTACTCGCCGTGCAGCAGCAGCTGAATGCCGCCGAAGCCCCGTTGGACTTGTCCGATCTTCGCAACGGTTCCGATCGTGTGCAGAATCTCGGAATCGACCGCCTCGACGTTCTCCCGCTGAGACACGGCAAAGACCAATCGGTCTTCTGTCTTCAACGCTGCTTCAATCGCTCGCAGCGTCCCGGGACGCCCAGCGCCCACGGGAGCCGTCACGCCCGGAAAAAGCACCAACTCCCGAAGTGGGAGCACAGGTAGTTGTAGTCGCTCCATGATTTGTTCGCCCGCCAGTATTGCCTTCGGTTCACTCTATGACTCCCCCCAACCACAGCACCGTTCGTGCCGCGAAAGAGGGCCCACGTGACGATAAACACCGCCCGAACGGCGGTGTTCCTGACAGTCGGGCATGGATGGAGAGTGAATACGCTGCCAAAATGACAGATACTCTAAGGGCCTTTACCGCCTTCGGATCTGCCTTGCGGTCTCCAAGCAGCTCAGGAGCTCTGCGTCGCTGGAGTTGGCCAAGAGCCCAGCCTTTATGGTGGTTTCCCGTTGGGGCTCATCTGAGTCGGACTGACAGGCAAACCGAATGATGTCTGCCGGCTCGGGGAGGGATCCACGGCCCCCCTGGACATTGACGATTCCGGAGGTGCGGCCGATGCGCTCGGCTGTCCAACTTCTGCCTTGTTCGTCGTTGAACGTTCGCATGGAGTGTCGCGGAGCCCGTTGCTGAGACAGTTGCCAGAGTGAAATAGCCCGAGTAATCTATGGACACTTGGGACCCGATGCCATATCACCAGCATTCTGGCGAACTTCGCCGGCGGGCGAGGGGTATGGTCTGTTCTTTGCACAGGTCCAGGCGGGGCAATCCCCACACGCAGGTTCCAGTAGGAGTCTGATGGCGGAAACGAATACCCCCTCGTTGGCTGCGCGACTAGCCGATTCCCTTAAAGATGATTACACCATCGAAGGGGAAATTGGGCGGGGAGGCATGGGTGTGGTCTACGTGGCTCGGGACCTCAAGCTGAAGCGCCGCGTTGCCATCAAAGTACTGCCCCCGGACCTGGCCTACCGTTCCGAGATCCGGGAGCGCTTCACCCGTGAGGCTCAGACGTCGGCGCGTCTTTCTCATCCGCATATCGTTCCCATCCACGCAGTAGGTGAAGCGGATGGTTTGGTCTATTTCGTGATGGGCTTCGTCGACGGCGAGTCTTTGGGTGCGAGACTCAAGCGGCGGGGCAAGCTGCCGATCGAAGAGGTCCGCCGCATCATGAAGGAAACATCGGACGCGCTGGGACTCGCGCACACGATGGGTATCATCCACCGCGACATCAAACCGGACAATGTGTTGTTGGACGGCACACGGCGTCGGGTAATGGTCACGGATTTCGGAATCGCCAAGGCTCTCTCAGACGGGGGGGGCGGTACTTTGACGGGCACCGGGGTTGCCATCGGCACACCGACCTACATGAGTCCGGAGCAAGCCGCCGGGGAGCGAGCGGTCGACGCTCGCAGCGATCTCTATGCGCTCGGCGTCGTCGGTTACGAAATGCTGACCGGACAGGTGCCGTTCAAAGCTCCGACGGTTCCCGGCATTCTCATGAAGCAAATCACCGAGCCGGCCCCGGACATTCTCATAGGCCGACCGGAGTGTCCCGAGGAATTGGCCGCGACAGTCATGAGGTGTCTCGAGAAGGATCCGGAGAACCGCTGGGCCACGGCCGATGCGTTGCGTCGGGCTCTCGAGAGCCGCACCTCCGTGCCGTACCGGAAGCCGGCGCGCTCTTCGGCCTCACGCCGCCGGCCCTCTGCCGGCAGTCACCAAAGCGAACGACCCTGGCGCGAGTGGGATGAAGACCGTCCGGTTCCAGCCAGGCGCCGACCGCGCGACGGTGCCGTACAACGTCCTCGGGGGCAGCGACCGGCGCGACGCGACCAACCACGGACCCAGCCCGCCAAGGGCACCGAATCCGGCGAGCCAAAGATCGTACGCGATTTCCGCAGTGGGTTTGCGTCGTACGTGTCGGTGAACGGCAGCCTGATGATGTTGAACCTGCTGACCGGATTCGATCCCCCCTGGTTCCTGTTCTGCGCCATTCCCTGGGGAATCGGGATGGCCTCGAGTTACGGCAAGCTCTGGACTTCCGGATACAGCTGGCGAGACATCATCAACCGGCCGCCGGCCGCTGACGCTGTCGAAGCACCAAAGTCGAAGAAGCAGACGGGCAAGCAGAAGCTGCTTAAAGGATCGGCTTCCGCTGCGCAGGATGTGAGCACCGACGACTACGGCAAGTTTGCCGGGCAAATGCGGCAAATCCAAAGCGACCGTCAAGCCATCATGCAGATGGTGGAACGATTGCCCGAGTCCGAGAAGAATCTGTTGCCAGATATCGTCCCGACGGTAGACTCGCTCATGAATCGCGCGGTCGAACTAGGTCGGACGTTGAACCAAATGGAGGGGGACGTCGACCAAGCCGCACTCGACAGCCTGGATCGCCGCATCGTAGACCTCGAAGCGCAGGGACCTGGTCCGGAGCGTGAGCGCCGGTTGGATCTCATGCGACGCCAGCGGGAAACAATCGCCGATCTCTGGGAGCGCCGCGCGAAGGTCGACGCACAGTTCGAGTCGTGTGCGCTTGCAATTCAGAACATGCGGTTCGACTTGTTACGACTGCGTTCGGCGGGCGTCGGCGCCGTGTTGGACAATCTCACGATGGTGACGCAGCAAGCCAAGGCACTGTCAATCGACGTGAACGCCGCAATCGATGCGGCCGGCGAGATCAGAGAGGCAATCGGTAGATCGACGCCGAGTCCCTGAGAGAAGTGAGCAGGGAGAGGTGAGAAGTGAGAAGGCCACCCTTCCACCCCGCCGATTGGGGATGAGGGGCGG